>DATGUX010000488.1:0-8086 GCA_035300985.1 Fodinibius sp. | reverse complement strand
GATTAAATTAGCGTTAATCATGGTAATATCTTGTTTTTTGTCCGAAAAATCGGACGGAGCGGCCGTTTCAGCCACTCTCGGGCATACCTCGCCCATCAGGGAGCCAGCAGGAGGCTTTAATCTATCACGAAAAAGCAGTGCAAATACAGGAGGAGAATTTTAAAAATTCTCATTCAAGAACCATTATCTACAGAGATAATATGGCAGATACATACGAGGGGTGGAAAATTTTAAACAAGCTGAAAAACTACGGCTTGAAAATTTTGAAGCTCTGAAACAAGAAAACAGTATTGAAAATAAACAGACCCAGCTTGTCCTAAAAAATCTAATCGATCTTTACAAAAAATGGAGAAATTCAGAAAAAGAGTACAATTTCAGTCAAATGATTGTTAAAAATAATAAGAACTGATGCGTGTGTGAGTTAAACTCTAACCCGCATTTCTCACAAGAAAATATATTAAAATGATCTATTTTATTATATATCAAGGGGTTAACTTTAATTTTAGGTTTGTTTTAAAATTAGAGGGTGTTGTTTGCTGCGAAATTTATCCCTCTGCTGCGTTAAAGGTAAAATCGCTTGCTCAACGTACTTTGGTACGTTTCCGCCACCATTTTACCTTTGCCTTGCAGAGAAACAAATTTCTTGGTGAGAAAAGCGGGCTAAACCGTCTTATAAAGTATCTATATTTTCCGTCAAGCCCGGCAGAAGAACCCGAAATAGTACAATCCCCATTGTTCATCACCACATCAAGCGGATTTTCAACTGTTTTACCGTTCAATTCATACGTTATCTTAATTCCTGCATATGAGCTATAGCGTGCTTCATTTTTATAATATTGAGCCATCACTAATCTTGTTTCTTCAGAAAAATTACACTCCATTAAACCGCCATTCGGCATTTCCTCTTTATATTCACAAAGCCCGTCTTCATCCAGTCCCATGACTTCCTTGTTCAACTCGTCACCGGTCATTGGATGCGTAAACGTTTCCGAATAGGCTGTACATTCTTCTAAATGGTGCGGCATACCGGCGGTGGATGCGTCTTCGCCTGCTTCTTCTGTAGCTGCCTTTTCAGGAACTTCCTCAACCAATTTTCCGGCCACTGGTTCAGATTTATTCTGTTCAGATGAGCAACTGCTTAAGAATGTCAGTCCAATGATCATAGTTGTTAAAATTGCGCATATTTTTTTTCTTACGGTTTTTGAATTCATTTTGATAGTAATTTTGATTTTTTATAGTGTTAATATCTCTTGGCTTTTTATTGAGTACAGTTGCCTGCCCTCACGTATCTATGCGTAAAAGTTCTGTGTTTCTATCATGCTATGCTTATCGTTGTCTTTTTAAAGCATTGAGACCAAAAATCCGTTATTAGATTTCCTCTTCAAAGGCAGCGCCATCCAGCGGGCCAAATTCGAGAAGTTTAAAATGAATGCGGCGGTGGTGGCGGGGAACCTAACGAGTAATGAGCGAACTTCTTACGCATTACTCGTTACTTGTTGATGCCTTGTCTGGCAATATCATGTAGCCCGGGCATCTTGCCCGGGTAGACAGCCATTAGCCTAAAGCAAATGGTCGGACAAAATGTCCGACCTACCTCTCAGCGATCATTCCCGAAATATATATATACTTCGTTTCTTCAGGTATTTTATCGACCGTTTGGTATGTCCATCCGGAGTATTTTACTCGTTCGACTACCTATTATCTTATACTCACAAAGTTTATTAAAGCCGGCTGTTTCGTGAGGAGGAAAGCAATATTCCGGAAAAAGTTTGTAAGGAAATCGTCGCTCAGTTGTCTTACCTTTAAAAAGAATACACATGAAATATTCAGACACTCCCTTAGAAACAATGCCGGACATCGCTAAAGCAGAACACGTTCTTCATGAAGTTTTTGGATTTGAGGAATTTCGCACCCTTCAAAAAGACATTATTCAAAATGTGCTCGCCAAAAATGATACGCTGGCTATTATGCCTACCGGCGGTGGAAAATCGCTGTGTTACCAAATTCCTGCACTTCTGTTTGAGGGACTTACGATTGTGGTATCTCCGCTTATTTCGCTGATGAAAGACCAGGTAGATCAGCTTAGTGCGTATGGAATTTCAGCTTCTTACTTAAACAGCTCGCTTTCACCGCAGGAGTATAGGCAAACGCTCGACCTCATTCGCAGAAATGAGCTGGATTTGCTGTATCTGGCACCGGAAACGTTGATGAAAAACAATATATTGAATCTGCTTTCCGGCTTGAATGTAGATTGTATAGCCATCGATGAAGCCCACTGTATTTCGGAATGGGGACATGATTTCCGTCCCGAATACCGCCAGCTTGCAGCAGTTACCACTCGTTTTAACGGGGCTGTTGTCCTGGGCCTCACCGCCACGGCCACGCCCCGGGTTCAACAAGATATTGCGGGCTCGCTGGGGCTGAAAAATGCCAACACCTTTATAGCCAGCTTCAACCGAAAAAACTTGTACCTGGATGTAGTAAATAAGAACAATTCACTGCAGCAGGTGATTGATTTCCTGCGAAGGCATAAGGGAGAATCGGGTATTATTTATTGCTTTTCGCGCCGGCAGGTAGATGAACTTGCCGACAATTTGAATACCAATGGTTTTAACGCCCTTCCCTACCATGCCGGACTTGGGGAGAAAGAGCGCATGCAAAACCAGGATGCTTTTATTCGGGATGAAACTGACATTATAGTAGCCACTATTGCCTTTGGAATGGGCATCGACAAGCCGGATGTACGCTTTGTAATCCACCACGATATGCCGAAAAATATTGAATCCTATTATCAGCAAATCGGGCGTGCCGGGCGTGACGGACTGCAATCCGATTGCCTGTTTTTATTCAGCTACGGAGATGCTTCCAAAATTCGCTATTTCATAGAGCAGAAAGCAGAAGATGAACAACAAATAGCGGAGCAGCACTTGCAGAAGCTGATGGAGTTTGTGGAAACACACCAGTGCCGGCGCATAAAGTTGTTAGCGTATTTTGGTGAACAATTCACCCAGGAAAACTGTGGAATGTGTGATTTCTGCACCGGGAATACGCCGGAAAAAGAAAATATCACGGTACCCGCACAAAAGTTCTTGTCAACCATGGTACGAACCGAGCAGCGTTTCGGCTACCATCATATCAAAAATATTCTGGTTGGATCTCGGCGAAAAGAAGTACTAAAATTTAATCACGATCAGCTTTCTACCTACGGTATTGGAACGGAATTCAGCCGGACGGAATGGAAGCAGCTCTACCGCGAATTAATGCGTCAAGACATTATTCATCGGGAGGTTAAACACAAAAGTCTGAAGCTGACTTCCAAAGCTATGGATGTTCTTCAAGGAAAGAAACAGGTGTTTGGTGTGATTGAAAAACCCGAAAAAAAATCACAAAGCCGACAGCCAAAATCAGATATTGAGTCGCTGGATTTCAATCGGGAATTGTTTGCGCTGCTAAAACAGAAGCGCACGGAGCTGGCCCGCGAGCAGGACGTTCCGCCCTACATCATTTTTCCGGATACTACCCTCATCGAAATGGCGTACTATTTTCCACAAAGCAACGAGCGGCTGCTGACAATTCATGGCATTGGACGGGTGAAGGCTAAAAAATATGGTGCGGCTTTTCTGCCGGTAATCACCTCATTTTGTCGGCAGCATGGGTTAGATGAAAAGCAAAAATCAGGACAGCCCAAAACGGTTACCGTCACGAAAACGCTCAGCAAAAATAGCCGCCCTTACCAAGTGGGTGAACTGTTTAAGCAGGGAGATAGCATCCCGGAAATTGCTGCTCATTTTGATGTAAAAGAAGGCACGGTGATTTCCAATCTGGGTAAATTTGTGAAGGCCGGACATTCAGTTTCTTCGGAGCGCATCCTGGAGTTTTCAACCCTGAATGGAGAAAAGAAAGAGCAGGTCATAAAAGCCTTTGATGAGCACGGAGCGGACTTGCTGCGTCCTGTTTTTGAGGCAATGAACGAGCAGGTTTCGTATGATGCATTGCGCGTAATGCAGCTGTATATGATTGTTCATCAATAAAAAGGGCGAATAATACTGGTTCAAGTTTGTAACCTAATAATACTGGTTCAAGTTTATAACTTGGACCAGTTGTTTCTTTCCTAATTCCACCGGTACAAGTTGCAAGCTTGCACCAGAAGCCCCTCCTATTGATTGTAAAGAGCTATAGTATTAATTGGAATTAAAATTAAAACGGAAATTAAAACCGCTTCCGTTTATCTTTTAATGCTTTATAAAGCATTTCACGCTCCTGAAAAATATGCACTTTTACCGGGCCCAAGGGTTTGTCAAGAACCAGGGGAATTTCGTCATAGCTTTTCTCTTGCATGTGGCGGAGCTTAATGACATCACGGTATTCATATCACAGATTGATGGATGATTCCCTAATCCTCACTCCAGAAAATTGTGTGCAGATAAATCCTGACGGATATGCTGGCAACAAACTCATTTCTCCACGGCACTCTTCTGGTTAATCTCGCTCCCGGTCAATGAGTTCGAAACCGTCTTTTCTCCATTGGTTTTGGCGGTTAGTGATGCCTAAAGAGGTCCAATTATCGTCATCGTCTTGGCGGGCGCAGTATCGGTAAATCCGTTTAGATCTGTACCTGCCTGTAGCTATTTAAAAAATTAAGTAACAAATGATGCCATATATAAAAGCAAACAAACGGTTCATGATGTATAGCTTTCAGTTTGCTTTAGAAATTAACGGCTGTTTCTATCTTTACACCTTTGCTGAGCGTTTGCAAATTGACACAACTATACTCGGCATAAGCCATTAGCTTTTGTAATTCTTCTTTGCTTGCTGCATCTGTCGCTCGGATATCTACCTTGCACTGCATGGATTGAAATCCAACAGGTACATGCCGTTCAACCACCAGCATGCCCCGCACATCAACATTGGCGATAGCTTCTACCTCCAGCTTTTCCAGGGTGATACCCATACGGCCCACAATCAATAGGATCGTCGATTCCAGACAGGCTGCCAGCGCATAGCATATCTCCGGGATTGGGCGCATCGTGATATCCGCCTACCGCACGGTGCACACCAAATTTCCATTCCACACCGTGATCAACACTGCCCGGTTTGATGCGCCCGTGCCACGGATCGGCAAGATCATTACCGGCAGTTATCGCCCGATCAGTGATTTTCGCATCTTCTGGTGCCTCTTTATACTTATTTTTGCAGAGGGTGCTGCCGTTTTTTTACGGATTCCGCTTGTGGTGATTTCATATCATTCACTCCTCATAATTTTTATTTGGATTTTATTCCCTTTACGATTACAAACTCTCCAGGCACATCGTAACTTCTTCCATCACAATACTGCTTGATGGAATCCAAATATTCCCGGCAAACTTCCCCTTTGGTCCGCTCGTCAAACTTTTGATAGGCCAGGGCTACGGCTCCGCCCAGAAAGGCCGCGGTGCAGGCCTGCTCATCATTTCTAAAGTGCAGCTTTGTGGTAAATCGCTTTAGTGATAGCCCCGTAAATCCCGCAGTTTCGAGAGCATTGGGCAGTGCTTTCCCCGTACCCATCTGAAAGAAAAGCGGACACACGTCTGAGGCTACGCGCCGGTCGGTGATGGGAAAGATCTCCGCCCAGTCGTAGGCCTTACGTGCACCCCAAACCAAGACCACAGCACGTCTTCCTGGCTTCAATACTCTGACCATTTCGCTCAATGCTTTCTCAGGATGAGGATAATACATCAGGCCCAGTGAGCAGATCACCACATCGAAGGTGTTATCCGGAAGCTCCAGCGCTTCGGCATCCATCTGTTGGAAGTAGATATTTTCAATGTCCTTCTTATTTCGCTCTTGCCGAGCTTCTTCAATCATCCCTTCGGAAAGATCGATGCCCATAACCGATCCGCCCGGTCGTACGATCTCACCCACCGGCATGATCACCAGGCCCGTGCCGCAGGAAATATCCAGCACGGTTTCGCCGGGCTGCGGATCCGCCTCTGCCAGCAGGCTTTCCTGCGCTGGCCAGAGCTGTTCCTGCCAGCCCGTATCATAATAGGCTGCAGCACGGTCCCAGCCGTAGCGTTGAATTCTTCGCTGAAAATCAGGATTCATAGTAACAAGTTTTTGAACTATTGAGGTATTGAATTTTGCATTACTTGCCCACCGAAGCGCTCCGTCGCAAAAGCTATGGAGTGTCGGCGACCTTGCGCGTAGGCGGGTTGTATACGTCGTTGCAGATCAGGTTTCATTGGGATTTATGATTTTTGATTGATGATTTATGAATGCTCTGCAACGATGCAGCATGAATCCAGGCGCAGCTTATTGCCGTCAACTTCTGTTTTGGGATCTTTTCTGCAAATCGTTTCCCTCTGTGAGAGACCGTTTTGCACCAGCATTTCTTCCCATTCCTCTGTCGTATAGAGGTTGAAGCCGTATTGCACAAAGGGAAAGACCAGCATGCTCTCCCGGGTTCGTACGCCGGTATAAAATGTTCCTTTGGGCTTTAGTACTCTTTGGATTTCCTTTAAATGTTTTTCAGGCTTATCCCAAAAGTAGATCACCATATTGCAGAACACTTTGTCGAAGGTTTGATCGGGAAAGGGAATTCCTTCACTGCTTGCCGATTTTATTTCCAGCTTTCCCGAAGAAATAGCTTCGCTGTTATGCTTTTTTGCTGTTTCTACCATTGCTTCCGAAAAATCGATTCCGCTTAGCTGCAGTCCGTTAGCACGGGCAAACAGCTTGTCAAAAAATTTGCCGGTGCCAAATCCGATTTCCAGTATCCTATCGTTATCCTCCGGCTCCAAAACATCGAGCGTCATGTCGTATAGCGACTCATTAACCTGGTCCATCTTTTGGCCCACTTCCGACGCAAAATCGCCTGAAGGCCTGCGAAGTTGCTGAGCAATGAATGCAGGATCGTGCTTGATTTCGGGCGGTGATTCTGATGGCTGTTGGTTATTCGGTTTCATGGTGGTTGAATTTTGGTTGGTCTCCTGCGCGCAAGGGCCTACTACGCCGAAGTAGCGAAGCTACGTAGGCCGTGCTTCGGGGACTGAATTTTATGAAGTTTCTGAAGTCTTGGTCTGCATGATGATAATTTCTCGTTTAACCGGTATAGGCCGCCTGAAATCATCCAGCACCGGGCTGTGGTTATCACCCGCATCAATTACTTTTTGAACCTCAACTTCCGGTGCCAGGCTTTCAATATGCACGGTATATCGAATCGTTGTAAATCCCGGCGGCTGCTCTTCGATGTCAAACATCCCGCGGGCGTCAAAGTCAGTCTCCACTTCCACTTCTATTTTCTCGACGGGAACCTCCATGACGGCAGCCATCTGCACATAGCCCATTGCCAGACAGCTGCCCAGGACGGCACGTTCCAACACGCCGGGACCGGGACCCGCATTATTGCCGCCCTCTTCGGTACCGATGTCGGCGGTCAGATTCCAGCCGGCGCCTTCAATTTCACAGGTGGTGCCATCCCTCACACGGATGGTTGATTTACCGGTACTTTTTGCGGCTGAGGGACGCAGTTTTACTGCTTTTTTATTGCGTTCAAAGGCTTCTTTTATGGTTTTCGTGTCGGCCATTATTTTTAATTTTATTGGCCACAGATTCACACAGATTGAAACAGGTCATTATTATCTGTGCCCATCAGCGAAGATCTGTGGCCTATAATTAGTTTGTTTGTCCATTCATCGGCTTAATATTCTGGTTCATCCTGAAAAAATTATCGGGATCGTATTTGCCCTTGACCTCCCGCAGGCGCTCGTAATTGCGCTGATAGGCCGCCTTTGACAGCGTTTCCTCCTCTTCTCCGAGGCCGGCGAAATTAATGTAAACCCCTCCACCGGTCTGTTCGCGCAGGCCAGCCCACGCTTTGCGGGTCCACCCGATCATCTCATCAGAATGCGCAGGATCCTGCCAGGTGTTATCGATGCTGATGTTGAACATGGCATCCCGGTTGCCGTAGGCGGTTGCCTCTTCCGGCACCCGTCCCATTGCACCGCCCAGGGTACGCAGCGCGAATAGGCATTGCTTCGAGGGCTTCTCATTCGCCAGAGCTACCACTTCATCGATCAGCTCATCGCTCATTTTGTCGGCAAACAGC
>DATGUX010000487.1:0-2862 GCA_035300985.1 Fodinibius sp. | reverse complement strand
TCCGGTCCCATAGGGACCTTAGATTGGTAACTCCAGGAACAGCTCAAAACCTTAAAATCCCGTAGGGATGGTATATTAATTTTGTTGATTGTTATCCTACAGCGATGTTATCGATATCTCTGACGGGATGATTCTCCAACTCCGAACCAATAAGTCCACTTAGAGTGCCTCAAAACAAAAATGACGGATTCTCAGCCTGTTTTAGTCTTTTGCGGCTTATTTTTTGTTCATACATTCTCTCCACCTCTTTGAGGGTATCGGTGTCTTCCGGGCTTAAATCCCACCGGATGGCCTTGAAGCGCGGCAAGCGCAGGGTATAGTTGGCCTTAGTGCGTTTGTTTACCTGGATACCGTCAAACTCCAGTTCCACTACAATTTCGGGGATAAGTCCCAGCGTGGGGCCGTACTTTTCCACCGTCAGATCTTTAATCCGCTTGTTTATTCGCTTTATATCGTCTTGAGCAATTCCGCCGCTGATCTTTCCGATGGGGATGAACTCCTCCTCGTATCGTTCGTCCTCAGCCACCCGGATACCCAGCGTAAAGTCGGAGTAGCAACCACCGCGCTTGCCGCTGCCGGCGTGGGCGTACATCATCACCGTAATGAGCGTGGCACCCGGTTCTTTTACTTTCAGCCATGACTTACGTCGTTGCCCGTATTCATAGGTGCTGTCTTTCTTTTTGAGTATCAGCCCCTCATTGCCATGGGCGAGTGCCCGGTCAAAGACCTCATCGACACTGTCCCAGTCCGTTATTTTAAACTGGTTGGTGACAGGGAACTTATATTCTTGCGATAATGTCTGCAGCAGGCGGCGCCGCTCGATGAGCGTTTTTTCGAAGATGGGCTTTCCGTCATGGAAAAGCAGGTCAAAAGCGATAAACAGCACCGGATATTCTTCTCTCACTTTTTGGGATGGCTTCTTGCGTCCCATCCGCTTTTGCAGCAGCTGAAAGGGCAGGATCTCTTCATCTTTATACACGCATATTTCACCGTCCAGCACCAGATCAGGCAGGTTCCGCTTGGTAAAAAACCGGATAATCTCAGGAAAAGAGTGGGTGATATCGTTAAGGTCACGGGAGCATAACTCCGTACGATTTCTGCTGATGTGGGCCTGGGCGCGCATGCCGTCAAATTTTTCTTCGGCCACATACTGCTCCAGATTATTGACGGCGTGGCTTTCAATTGGAGAGGCCAGCATAAAAGACAGCGGATGGAACAGGCGAAAGGTGGCTTCATCCAGCCGGTCGTTTTTGCAGAGTACGGCCGTTTTGCCCATGCTGCCGGTGATCATATGGACGTAGCGTACGGCTTCATATTCTTTGTCAAATGCTTTGGCAAGAGCCGAAACCATCTGTTGGGTGCTAAAGCCGATGCGGAGAGAGCCGCGCGATATGACTCGGATGAAGAATTTAATCTCCAGCGGATTCATCTGCTTCCAGGCCGACCGGAGGATAGCCTGCTTGTCGGTGCGGGAGGATACTTCCGAAATGTCTTCATAGATGCTTGCCACCTCGGAAAGGGACAGCCCGGCCGGGATCCTCTTTTCACGAGCGGCCTCAATATTATGCATCAGCTTTTCGATGGTTGCCGGTGCATTCTTCATGGCGGCCTTACATGGTTTAAAAACCTTTTCATAGTCGATTTCGCAGAACTCAGCGGCGCAGGTAGAATAGGTTCGGCTGCCCACAACGGCTCGCTTTTCGGAGAGGGATGGAAACGCTCCTTCAGCTAAAAAACGAGCGGCCAGGTTAAGGTCTGTATCCGTTTCAAGAGAAGTAAAATAACTTGCACAGATCGCTATTTTACTGGTCCTACTGCGGGTCTCCAGGATCTGCTGGGCCGTTTCAGCTAATTTTCGGAAAGTGTTGTTAAACATCAAAGTACAATTAAGCATTTGAATATCGAATATCGAACAAGGAATATTGAATTTTGAGTGTTGAACTTCAGTATTCGGTGTTCCTTGTTCAATAATGCTTCGGTTCTTTCAGTCATCGGTTTCTGTGTCCAAATCTAAAAAGCGTGATTCAATTTCCAGCTTATCCAGATAATGCTGCACCACATCGGCGTTGGGCGTATGGGTAATGTGTACTTTTTGGGGATTAAGCTTTTTGCACAGATCGATAAGTTCAAAAAAATCCAGATGGTCGGAGAGTGGGATAAGTTTGTCAACCGGTTGCCGCCCTCGGGCACTGCCGTGCGATGCCCAGCCCGAGCAGTAGGATATATGCTTGCGGCTAATGTGAGCGGCAAAGCCCTTGCGGAGGGCATGGCTGCTGGTCATCAGAATGGCCTTCCGGCAGGTGCGGGGATTATAACGTTCATAATGACCCAGATGGAATCCGGCTTGCTCATAGACTTTGCAGAGCTGATAGCCGTCTTCCTGAAGCTGGACCGTATGGCCGAGTGGCGCCAGCATCTGCATTATTTCTTGTGTTTTGCCCAGGCTGTAGGCTAAGAATACCGGCGTGGAATCCTCTTCCAGTGCTGTAGTGGCAAAATCTCTGACCTCCCGGGCCAGGCTTTCATGGGAATCCCATTTGTAGATGGGCAGGCTGAAGGTGGCCTCGGTAATAAGATGATCGACCGGATGTTCGGGCAGCGTAAAGCCTTCGGATGCCGGAGAGGGCGGGATGCGGCAGTCACCGGTATAGAGGACCGATCCTTCATCACTTTCCACAAAAACCATGGCCGAGCCTAAAATATGTCCCGCCGGATAGAGTGTAATGCGGGCGTGATCAGTCTCCAGCGGCTGGCCGAACTCCAGGGTGCTGGCCGTGCCGCTAAAACCTCGCTTGTGCATCAGTTTTTGAGTGTTGGCTGTGCAGAATACCTCACTCTTGCGGCCGCGCGGCATATGGTCGG
>DATGUX010000486.1:0-6367 GCA_035300985.1 Fodinibius sp. | reverse complement strand
GGTGAGAATATCAGAAAAGATGATCGCTGCATCGGGCTCCAGCTCATCAATCGGCTGGAGGGTGATCTCACAGGCCAGCTCCGGTGTCTCCACGCGCTCAAAGAAAGTATATTTCTTGCGGATCTTCATATACTGCGGCAGATAGCGCCCCGCCTGACGCATCATCCACACCGGCGGACGCTCTACTTCTTCTCCCCGAAGTGCGCGGAGCAATAAATCGTTCTTTAATTTCGAAAAATTATTATTCATAACTTTTTTTCTTTAAACCACTGACTTACACAGATGTTAAACTGATGATCCGTCTTTATCCTTGAAAATTGCGACTAAACACTTTCTGTCTCGCTAAAAATATGATCCGATGCGGCACGCAGCATTACCTTGGTATCAGGCCGGGATGCTATCTGTACCGGCTGATTGGTATGCTCCTTCAAGGCCTTTGCTGTAGTGGAACCTATCGCAAAGAGCGGTGGCAGCGGGCCATTAAAACCTGCCCCTTGCCTAAAGCCTTCAACAGCGCTGGGACTATAAAACAAAATACCGCTGATGGACATATTCGGCATTTCCACCGGATGGATATGGGTGTGATAAACTTCCCGTTCAATCACTTCAATGCCTTCTTTCCGCAGAATGCCGGTCATCTCATCGCGACTGAGGTTGCCGTGAAAGTAGATCACGGAGTTAACCTTAGCTTCACTGGCAATAAGCTCCGCCAGATGCTTGCCATCTTCGGTAAATGGGATTTTAGCATTGAGGCCAAGCTTCTGGAGAGCTTCCTGTGTTTTACCGCCGACCGCAAAAAGCTGAACCTCCGGACGCACCTGAAGACCCGCTTCCATAAGTTCCTCAAGGGCTTTTACGCCATTAGCGCTGGTAAAAACCCAATCCGATTTTGGATATTCGTTGATGGCCTTTAGTACCTGATCCCAATATTCAGGAAAGGTAAATTCGAGGGCCGGTTCAATAATTGGCTCCAGTCCCAATATCCTGGCATATTCAATCTGCTGGGCCGATAACAATCGTGTAACTAAAATATTTCGTTTATCTTGTCGCATAGAATACTAAATTCGCGGATAAATATGCTGCAAACTATGATATCCACGTATTATTTATTCCGATTTCATTTCTTCAATAACTTTAGCAGCTCCCTGACTGAGAAGCTCTTGGGCGGCTTCATGACCCAGTCCGTCGGCATCATCAACGGGCATCATTTTCTCGAAATCGTAGCGTTCACTTCCATCCAGCATTAAAGCCACCGCTTTAAAATGCAGTTTTTTATCTTCAATGAAGGCGTGCGCGCCGACGGGGGCACTGCAACCCGCTTCCATATCGTGCAGAAAATCCCGCTCCAGGGTCGTACATAGCATTGTTTCTTCATGGTTCAGCTCAGTGACGATTTCTTCTATTTTCGAATCGCCTTCGCGGATCATCACCGCCATGGCGCCCTGTGCGGCCGCTGAGACCATCCAGTCAAGGTAAGCGCTGATGTGATGGCCCAAATCAATGCGCTCCAACCCGGCAGCTGCAAAAATAGCGCCGTCCCAGTCATTTGTTTCTACCTTCTCAAGGCGGGTATTCACATTTCCGCGGATATTTACGAGCTTGTGATGTGGATAGCGATTTCGCCACTGCGCGCGGCGGCGATTGCTGCCGGTGGCAATGGTTGCCTCATAATCGGGATCATCCAAAAAGTCAGTTCCATCCGGGGCAACCAGCGTGTCGCGCGGGTCGGCCCGTTCCATAACGGCCGCCACCTTCAGCGGAAGGGGATTTTCAGTGGGCAGATCTTTAAAAGAATGTACGGCAATATCGATTTCGCCGTTGATCTGAGCACTGTCGAGTGCTTTAGTAAATACACCCTTGCCGCCCATTTCCCGAAGCGGAGTTGTCAAATCCAGATCACCGTCGGACTTTACGAAAATAAGCTCGGTATCGTATCCAAGATTCCGTAATTCTTTTGAAACATATTCCGCCTGCCAGGTAGCCAGCTCACTGTCGCGGGTACCAATACGAATCATCTGTGGATCACTCATTTTTAGATTGGACTTCAAGCTTAAACATATCATGCACTACTTGCGTTACCTGCTCCGATTCATGGTGGTCGCGCAGGTGTTCAATAGAATAAGCCGCAATTTTGTTAACAATGCGATGGGTCAGCTTTTCCACATTTTCCTTATCTGTGCTGGATATTTTGTTTTTGAAAAATTCAAACTCATCCTCTCGGATACGGTCAAATTTAGAGGTAAGCGCTTTAATGGTGGGCACCACCACCTGCTTGCTGAGCCAGTTCTGATAATCAGTCCGTTCGTCCTCAATGATTTTTTTCACCAGCGGTATATTTTCCTCACGCTTGCGATAGGCTTCGTCTGTCACATCCGTTAAAAAATCCATATTAGCCAGATCTACGAAGTTGAGATCAGCAATTTCCGGATCAATATTCCGCGGCACTGCAAGATCTACCATCACTTTGAAGCCAGGATTTAAAATCGAGGGCTTCATATCATCGAGACTAACCACCGGCCTGGCGGCTCCGGTAGCTACAATAATCAAATCCGCTTCGGCAATTTTCTGTGGCAATTTCTCCATCTCAGCCACCTGCAGATCAAACTTATCAGCCACAAATTCAGCCCGTTCCCGTGTCCGGTTGATGAGCGTCAGTTTACTCGCTCCCATGCTAATTAGGTTTTTGCAGGTCACTTTGCCGATTTTTCCCGTGCCTACCAGCAGGATATTCTTATCATCCAGCCGGTCAAAGGTCTGCACGGCAAACTTTACCGCGGCATAGGCCGTCGTGGCTGCTCCTTCACCGAGTGAAGTTTCACTGCGTGAGCGCTTATGTGCCCGGAAGACATGCTGCATCAGCCGGTGCAGTTCACCCGAAACGGCATCCAGCTCACAGGCCAGCTCATAGCCCTCCTTTACCTGTTTGACTACCTGCAGGTCGCCCAGGATTTGTGAGTCAAGCCCCACGGCCACCTGAAAAATATGATCGACGGCCTGTTTGCCCTGTTTTTCGAAACCGTAATTGTGGAATTCATCGAGGGCCGCATCGGAGTAGGCAATAAGAAGGCGAATAAGTTCTTGCGTGGTGACATCCTGAGCAAAAATTTCGGTCCGGTTACAGGTCGAAACCGCAAACAGGCTTTTAATGCCCTCGCGCTTGGCACCGTAAATAAGCTCTTCCACTTGCGGGCGGCTTAAGCTGAACCGCTCACGAACATCGACCGTTGCCTCCCAGTGGTTAATCCCAACAATGCTAAATTTCTCGATATCTAAATATTCCTTTGACATCCTTTACGATGAAATAGGCTTAATGTTCTGCTTTTCGGTTTCTCCTTCGTCTAAGTCCAATATATGATCCAGTTTCCACAAGGCCTCATCAGCCAGTGCCTGAATATAATCGGGATGGTCGTTGATGCCGGGCATTACTTTCAGGTTTTCAAGTTCGTAGCCATCCTCCTCCAGATCTTCCTCCAGCTCTATACCCAGCTCGTAGAGCGTTTCAATATGATCGGTCACAAAGGCGACCGGAATCATCAGAAAGTTTTTTATGCCGTACTCCAGATGACGTTCGACCAGCTCGGCGGTATTAGGCTGGGTCCATTTTTGGGGCCCCACCTTAGACTGATAACCCAGCCAATATTCGTGATCGTAGCCGCGCATCTCCATAATCGCTTCCATTGTTTGATGGATTTCTCCGGTATAGGGATCGCCGCTGCGTACTTCCAGCTTGGGCGTTCCGTGAGCACTGAAGATAAAGTGCGTTTTATTGCGTATTTCCTCATCCATATCTTCCAGCGCTTCGTCAATACGGTCGTTCATGGCCTTCAGATAAAGCGGATTAACAGGATAGCTTTTCACATAAAACTCTTCCCAGGGCGTATTATCGCCGAATTTTTCTTCTCGCTTACTCTCCCAATCCCGAAAACTACTGCCGGTGGTCGTCCATGAAAACTGGGGATACAGAGGAACCATTACGGCGTGGGTAATACCATCGGCCACCATATCGTCCATAGCAGTTTCGGCAAAAGGCAGCCAGTAGCGCATGCAGGTATAAACCTTTACCTGGTAACCGTCCAGATTCTTCTTAAAATACTTTTCCAGTCCGCGCCGCTGCTTCTCCGTCAGGCTGTTAATAGGGGAACAGCAGGTGGAAGTGATGCTCTTTTTGCGATTGATACAGTGCTTACTGCCCATACATCCGCGGGGACAGCCGTTTATCTCCTCATAATCTTCCTGCACGTTGGGCGCACGAAATTTGGAGATCACTTTGGCAAACAGCTCCTGTATTTTCCCACCGCCCATTTTGATAATATCTTCATCGCGAAACAGGTTGTACAGAAAGGGACGCATTGCATAATCAGCGGTAGGCCCGCCCATATTCATCAACACGACACCTATGCGCTTTTCTTCCTTCGACATGGTATATTATACTCAGTTTGAATTACTAAAAGCAAGCACTTCGATTACCTTTATGCAGCATATCAACATCAAGGTTAATAAATACATCCTTTGTGAAGATAGTTTGAAGAAAGAGTCCCATGCTTTATTTAGAACAAATCTATAATAAGGTTAAATATCAAAAGTTATAAGCTTTGAAATTGCCATTAGCCCGCCGGCAGTGTAAACCAGAATCGCGTGCCCTTGCCAACCCTGCTTTCAACGTGAATATCGGTGTCATGAGCGCTCAGAATACTCTTTACCACCGCCAGCCCCAAGCCGGTGCCGCCTTTATCGCGCGACCGGGCCTTGTCGGTGCGGTAAAAGCGATGGAACAGCCGCTGCAGGTGTTCTTCAGAGATACCAGTGCCGGTATCCCTCACCTCTACCCGGACCTCTCCGTTTTGGGCTTTATAGTCTAAATGAACTTCACCTTCGTTCGTGTACTTCAATGCGTTGGAGATCAGATTGTCGATTACCTGTTCGATTTTCCCCGGATCACCGATAGTTTTGCAAGAATGAGTATCGATTTTCAGCCTAATTTTTTTTTGCCCGGCTCGGCCGCTGTGCCATTCCACCATATGCTCGGCCACCCGGGCCAGATCGAACACCTTGGCCTCAACAAAGTACTCATCCGAATCATAGCGCTGCAGTGTTTTCAAATCCTTAAACAACCGACTGATACGCTCAGTCTGTTTTTGGGCCGTGGTTATATACCTTTTCTTTTTATCGGCCGGCAGCTCTTTGAGCTCCAGCATTTCCAGAGCTGCAGTAATATTGTGCAGCGGGTTGCGGACTTCATGGGTAATATCGGCAAAAAATTGACGCTGCTTATCGGCAAACTGCTTAATTTGGCGTGTATCTTCACGCAACTTCAAAGCCATCTGGTTCAATGAAGCGGCCAGCGCGCCAAATTCGTCCCCTCTGCTCAGGTTGATCTCCCGATCTACATCGCCCTTGGCAATAGCCTGAGCCGCATCCTTAATCTGAGTAATAGGCTTGGTGAGGTAGCGCGATATCCAAATACTGACGATGATCACCAATGCAACAGAAATAAACATGCCGTAATAGATAATCCACCGTATGGTTTTGATGGGTGCATAAATTTCATCTTTAAGCTGAGCAGCCCGAAGATAACGGAAGGGGGCAGTAGCAACCTCCAGTTCGATATAGCTGACAAGAGCCTCAGAGTCATTATTTTGAGGCAACAGTGGCAGGTTCCCGCGTGCTACCAGGCTTTTTTTGATGCCGTCCTGGAGGTTCCGTGGCAGCTTCAATGCTGAAGCACTTTTGGGTTGTGCACCAACCAGGCGGCCCGAAGAGTCGTAAAGTGCCAGCTGATAACCTGATGTTTGCGCAGCCTTTTTAAAATGTTGTTCAAACTCCTTATCGCCGCTCAGATTGGTTACCGTTACGGCCAGCCAGCGCGTATCCTGCTCCATCTGCCGGCGCCCTTCTTGCAACAGGTAATCCCTGATAAACAAGATGGAATAACTGCTGATGGAGGTAATCCCAAAAATAAGCAGCAGGATAAAGGTCCATGCAAGTTTAGAGCGTATTTTCATGATGCGAATATCGAATATTGAACAAGGAATGTAGAATACCGAACCCTTTCAAGATTCATTACTCTTTATTCGATGTTCTGCGGTTCTATTTTCATTCACACTTTTACAATCTCCCGGTTCAGGCCATAGCCGATGCCGCGGTAGGTTTTTATCACTTTGCCGGCATTTTCCATCTTCAGACGAAGATTTTTAATATGTACATCTACCGTGCGGTCAAAAACAAATCGATCTTCTTCGGTAATATGCTCTAAAATTTCCTGCCGTGTGTACACCCGTTTGGGATTCTTGTAAAAGAGTTCGATAAGCGTATATTCGGTGGAGGTCAAATCTACCTTTTCATTATCTACATACAACTCCTTGGCATC
>DATGUX010000485.1:0-7911 GCA_035300985.1 Fodinibius sp. | reverse complement strand
GGCCCTTTATGCCTCCCGCGCCGATCTGAACCCGCTGGTCTTTGAAGGTCCCGAGCCGGGCGGACAGCTGATGCAAACTACGGATGTGGATAACTATCCCGGCTATCCGGAAGGGGTGTTAGGTCCCAAGATGATGCAGGATTTTCGTGAACAGGCGCAGCGTTTCGGCGCTGACTGCCGCTACGGCATGGTTAGCAATATCGAGTTCGGTGAGCGTCCCTACAAGCTGACCGTGGACGAAGAAACCGATCTTTTTGCCAAGACGATCATCGTTTCCACCGGTGCTTCTGCCAAGTGGCTGGGGCTCGACAGTGAGCAACGGATGCGCGGCAAGGGCGTATCCGCCTGCGCTACCTGCGACGGAGCTTTTTTCCGCGACGAACATGTGATTGTCGTCGGTGGCGGCGATACCGCCATGGAAGAAGCTACTTTCCTCACCAAATTTGCCAGCAAGGTAACCGTACTGCACCGCCGCCGGGAGCTGCGCGCTTCCAAAGCTTTGCAAACCCGCGCCTTTAACGATGAGAAGATCGAGTTTATGTGGGATTCCGAACTGCAGGAAGTGCTGGGAGATGAAGTCGTTGATGGCGTAAAGGTGCTTAATAATGAAACCAAAGAGGTAGCAACGCTGGATGATGTGACGGGCGTATTTATTGCTATCGGCCACAAGCCCAATACCGATCTTTTTAAAGGCGTCCTTGAAATGGACGATGTTGGCTATCTGATTACTAAAGGCGACTCAACTGAAACTGAAATGGAAGGTATTTTTGCCTGCGGTGATGCGATGGATCCCGTGTACCGACAAGCCGTAACCGCGGCCGGCACCGGTTGTCGCGCGGCCCTGGATGCGGAAGGTTATCTGGCTGAGAAGGCTGTTCGTGCTACCGTAGCAGCAGAGTAGGGCTCGGGGTGCAAGATTCAGGTTACAGGATTCTGCTGATCACTGAAAGCTGACGGCTATTCTTCTTCCTTACCTACGGTCTTTTCGGTTTGGGCGCTTTCCTCTGAATCCGGCTCATCGTCTTCATCCCGGATTTCAATCACCTCGGCTTCCACTTCATATTTGTCCCCGGTGGCAGGATTCTCATCTTCAGGATAACGTTCAACAATAATTTTAACGTCATTTATCATCAGCGCGAACAGGCTGATCGCCGAAACGATGGGGGCGATGGCTGTCAACAGGGTAGTGCCCGCCACGCCTACGGTTAGTTGAGATTGAAAGAGCACCTTCCCCTTGGCATCTTCGATAATAACCCGCCGGGCATTGCCTTCTCTGATCAGCTTCTTGACCTGCTGAATGATCTCCGAGACAGTCCCTTTAACTTCTTCCGCAAAGGTCTTTTTAGATGTTGAGTTCTTCATAATCTTGTTGTCCATTTAGGTCAGGTTTCCGCAAAATTAAGGTTTTCAAAAGGTCATCTACGGTATAATTTAAAAATAATCAATTTATTTTGTAAGGATTAACCTCCTGTAGAGTCTTACTACGTAAAATAAACCGTAAAGATTCACTGTGGCCGTCAAAAAAAGTCAATACAGCATTGGGCTTTGCCGATCGGTATCCCAATGCCCGTTCTGAATGTAAAAAGAGCAGGCGTTATTAAATGCCGGATGGGATGGTATAAGGCCTCATAAAAAGGAGACTGATATGTTATCAAGAGTATATTGCGCTTCAACTATCGGAGTGGACGCCCGTCTGATCGAAGTGGAAGTAAATAGGCGCAGCGGAATGCCTAAATATTTTTTAGTGGGCCTGCCTGACCGTGCCGTCAGCGAATCCAGTGACCGCATTGAGGCCGCGCTCGAAAATTCGAAGGCCTCCTTTCCGGGCGGACGCATAACCGTAAATCTGGCACCGGCCAATCTGCCCAAGGAGGGGAGTGCCTTTGATTTACCTATCGCGGTAACCCTGCTGCACGTTTCCGGACAGGTGCAGACCGACCGGCTGGACCAGACGCTTGTGCTGGGAGAGCTGGCCCTGGATGGTAAATTACGGCCCGTAAAGGGAGTGCTGCCCATGGCCGTGCAGGCGCGTAAAAAAGGCCTTAAGAGTATGATCGTTCCGGCTGACAATGGCCCGGAGGCGGCAGTGGTCGAAGGCATCGATGTATATGCTTTTGAGCATTTATCGCAGGTGATGGAATGGCTGCGCGGCGAGGGTGGTCACCAGCCCTTGAATGTAGATGTAGATGCTATGTTCCGCCAAAACGGTTGCCATGAAGTACTGGATTTCAGCGATGTACGCGGGCAAGAGAATGTAAAACGGGCTCTTGAAGTTGCAGCGGCGGGTGGACATAATGTCGTTATGGTCGGACCTCCCGGTTCCGGCAAAACCATGATGGCACGACGGCTCCCCGATATCCTGCCTCCGCTGACGCTTGACGAAGCTCTGGAAACGACCAAAATCCATTCTGTAGCCGGCCTGCTGCCCGGCGGTGAAGCGCTGGTGACCGGCCGTCCCTTTCGGTCTCCGCATCACACCGTTTCTGACGTAGCCCTGGTGGGGGGCGGCAGCATTCCCATGCCCGGCGAAATCTCGATGGCTCACAATGGGGTGCTCTTTCTGGATGAACTTCCGGAGTTCAAGCGAAGCGCTCTGGAAGTGATGCGCCAGCCGCTGGAAGACGGCTCCGTAAGCATCTCCCGGGCGCGTATGAGCGTGAGCTATCCCAGCCGGATTATGCTGGTGGCTTCCATGAATCCATCACCAACCGGCGACTGGTACGATCCAACGGATCCCGGCGGGGCCTCGCCCTCTCAGATGCAGCGCTACCTGAGTAAAATAAGCGGTCCCCTGCTCGATCGTATTGACCTTCATATAGACGTGCAGAAGGTTAGCTATGAAGAACTTTCCAGCAAGGCTAAAGGGGAGCCCTCGGCCGCCATCCGGGAGCGGGTGACCCGGGCCCGTGACCTGCAAACCCGGCGATTTATGGGCATCGAAAATGTGTACAGTAACGCACAAATGAATACCAAGACATCGCGCAAGATATGTACCCTCGACCAGGCCGGAAAGCAGATGCTTAAAAAAGCAATTACCACTCTGGGGCTTTCGGCGCGGGCCTACGATCGCATCTTGAAAGTGTCGCGCACCATTGCCGATCTGGAACAGACGGAAGCCATACAATCCAACCATATAGCCGAAGCCATCCAGTACCGCAGCCTCGACCGCGAAGGCTGGCTGGGATAGAAGCAAAGAAGATTAAAAATATGTGCAGTGCCCGTCCGGTATGTCTATTCTGGCCCGCCGTCGGCGTTATTCAGAGAACTTGGCCCATCTTCGTACCCGGTTGTAGTCCACCTCCGCGGTGGCCTACAACTACTGGTCGAAAGAGCCTGTATCCGGTGGCAGGGCCGGGGCTTTCTCATTAATCGGATATCAGGCCCAGATATCCGATGAGGGGGTAGAAGTACTCGACCAGATTTGGCCCTTTAATTGTGTTTGGTAACCTCTGAATCCCCTAAAGGGGACTTGGTGTACCGATGCTTCAAATGAATAGTAAACCTATATTAGTCGTTAAAGAAACTCAGCTCCGACTTCTCAGAGCTATGCAGGCTGTACGTCGACGACCCTGAAGGGGACTTTCCTGCGGGCCTTATGGAGATCGATAAATGCTTTTTTGACAAGAGTCTTTTTAAAGGCTCAGCCAGTAGTATCCCCCTTAGGGCTGTTAATGCTTTAAGGTCCATGAATGATATCCGAAGGGGGGCGGGCCCGCTCTACGAAGCCTCTACTACGTTAAAACTTCGTAGAGCATGCTTGGCGTAGTGGAGGGGATGACCCATTTCGATATGGATCTAAGCTAAGATTTATTCATGCCTCAAAGACCTGACAGGTTTCTGAAACCTGTCAGGTCTTATGGTCTTAAATTGCCCCACCTCCAATCAATATGCTTTGCTTCCTTTAATCGATAGAACAACGGCTGATTTTTCTTGGCCCGGGGAATGTTAGTATTGGAGGAAATCCAGGCTAATCTCCCTTAGAAAAGAGAGTGCCCCGGAGAGGATTGTGCGGCCTAACAGGTAGAGATTATATCATGCGATAAGTCCAGAAGCGACCAGTCTGCTAACCCTGCCAGTGTAGGCCCTCCTACACATAAAGTTTCGTAGGCCTGCCTTTTTTAAGGCTTCAAACTATTCTTCGTTTCCAACCCGGCTACGATTGAATATCATCGGAGAAGAGAAAGGTTTTCGTTAGTAAAGCTCAATAGCCCGGTATTTTAATGCCGGGCGGTGGGGAGGCTTTGGTCCGGGCACGCGGGGAATGAATGCCTTCGCTATTGACGCTATCCGGGGTTCTCGATAATATCTAAACCTCTCCCCCTCTTATGTTCCATTATCCATCTGCCAAAACCTGGTAATTGGGACGTAATAGCCTCTATTCACTCTTATGCTGCCCTGAGCATCCGGGATCTGGGGAGTTCTGCGAAGGTCTCAAGGAAGGAAATGCAACTAAAGCAGGAGAAACTGAAGGGTACACATAATAAGTGAAAGCTCTTTCTGTTAAGTCAAATTTAATTTACGCGTAGACAGTCGTTTATTAAAATAATTTTTAATTCTAAATAAGAAAATTTACCTTAACGGACCCAAAAGGCTTTTATTGCAAGTAGCTCTATATGAGAGCTTTTTTACGGGCTATAATAATTAATCAAAGGATGTTTTTTACAGATGGCAGGTTTAATAACCACAAATATGGCTATCCGATCCTAATCTATAGTTCGTTCCGAATTAACCATAACAAATGATGAGGTAATATATGTTTAAAAAGTTACTACTAACCGTAGCGACCTTTTTGTTAACGGCGGGTGCAGCTTTTGCACAGACCGGTACGTTAACAGGAAGCGTCACGGATGCCAATTCCGATGAACCGCTGCCAGGAGTAAACGTTTTTATTCCTGACCTGCAGCGTGGAGCCGCGACAGATGCTGAAGGTCAATTTACCATTGAAGGAATTGAATACGGTACTTACACAGTACGTGCTTCTTTCATTGGGTATACCGCCTTTGAGCAAGAAGTTACCATCGACCAGGAAACGGTGACGCTGAGTATTGAACTGGAAGCCGGCACCCAGCAGCTGGAAGATATTGTGGTAACGGCTTTGGGAGTGGAAACCGAGGAAAGAACGTTGGGATATTCTGTGCAAAATGTTTCGGGGGAAGAACTGTCTGAAGCGAAAACATCGAATTTCGTAAACTCCTTAAAAGGTAAAGTTGCGGGCGCGAATATCACCTCCTCTAACGCTATGGGTGGTTCTTCACGCATTGTATTACGAGGAGAAAGTTCGCTAACCGGCAACAACCAGCCACTCTTTATTGTTGATGGTATTCCGTTAGATAACTCCAACTTCCAAACTAATGCCGGACAGGCAACGGGTGGTGGAGGTTACGATTATGGAAACGCTATTTCCTCCATTGATCCTAACAATATACAGTCCGTTTCTGTATTGAAAGGGGCCAGTGCTACTGCACTCTATGGATCGCGTGGTGCAAATGGTGTGGTACAGATAACCACCAAGGATGGAAGTCAAAGTGATGGCTTAGGTGTTACTATTAAGTCCAGTGTTAAATTTGACCAGGTTTATGGACTGCCTGACTATCAAAATAAATATGGTGGTGGTACTAACGCACCTTTTGAAATGCAGGATGGTCAGCTATTTGTTGACTATAGTACGGATGAATCCTGGGGCCCGCGTCTTGACGGACGAATGGTTCGCCAGTGGTACAGTTTTGATAACGTCAATGGCTTGAAAGGGCAAGAAACCCCGTGGGTAGCACACCCTGATAATGTGAAAGATTTCTTTAATACGGGTACCACTTTTAATAACTATGCCTCTATTTCGAAAGGCGGTGAAGATTATTCCTATAACCTATCTTTTTCACGGGCTGATCATAAAGACATTTATCCGAATGGAAAAAGCACTCAAAACCAGGTTGGGTTTAACGGACAGGCTGGGTTAACTTCTAAATTAAGTGCTTCTGTTTCGGTTAATTACATTTATGATGATTTTACCGGTCGACCGGGAACAGGATATTCTGGGGTTAATGTATTTCAGCAGTTTAACCATTTCGGTCAGCGCCAGCAAGATCTTGCCGGTTATGCAAAAGATTATCTTCGCAGCGATGGAACACAGCGCGGCTGGAACTGGGCTGGAATCGGTGGCGCCAAAAGCGGGGATCTCAATTTTATGAACAACCCGTATTGGGTTCGATACAAAAATTATGAATCGGATGACAAGCAACGGGTATTCGGAAAGGCAGCCTTAACATATGATATCAATGACTGGTTAAACGTTAAGGGTAATGTTCGAACTGATTATTATACTACCCGGCGTAACACAAGATATGCAGTTGGCTCTCAAGAACAATCGCGGTACACTCAGGCAAATCGTGAAGTTCAGGAAACGAATGCACGAGCAACGCTCAATTTTGATCGAAGATTAAATGAATCATTCACCTTAGATGGGCTTGTTGGAGGAAATATTCGTTTCAGTAACTATAGCCGTAATCTCGGTAGAACTGCAGGAGGACTAAGTGTACCCGGTGTTTATACGGTGGAAAACTCTAAGGCCCGCCCTACTATCGTTGATTATTACCAGAAAAAGCGTGTAAATAGTCTCCTTGCTAAGGCAAAAGTTGGTTATAATGAAATGCTTTATCTGGAGCTAACTGGAAGAAATGACTGGTCTTCAACACTCCCCAGTGACAATAACTCCTTTTTCTATTACGGTGCTACCGGTACATTTATTTTTACTGATCTTGATGCTTTTCAGAATACTGATGTGTTATCCTTTGGTAAAGTATTTGCTTCTTATTCAAAAGTAGGTAGCGATACCGATCCGTATAGATTAAGAAAAACGTTTAATTTGACAAGTCCTTTTGGCAGTAAGCCCCAGGTTACGGTACCGAGTAGGTTAAATAATGCTGAGCTAAAACCGGAACAGTCTTACGCTTGGGAAGTTGGTACGAATCTTGAATTCTTACAGTCTCGGGCAAAACTGCAGTTAACCTATTATAACCGTCGCACCGAAGACCAGATATTACCTATTAAGGTTTCTCGAGCGAGTGGTTATGAAACGCAGGTTGTTAATGCAGGCCAGGTGTCAAATAAAGGTCTTGAGGCTGAACTGCAACTTACGCCGGTACAGCTAAGTAATGGTTTCCGGTGGACCGTTTCGGCAAACTGGGCCAAAAATGTAAGTTCTGTTGATGAGCTTGCCCGTGGAGTACAGAATTATCAGATTGATACCTTCCCCTTTGGAGCTTCGGTAAATGCTCCGGTGGGTGGTAGTTATGGTATGATAAGAGGTACTGACTTTAAGTACTATAAAGATACCGACAAGAAGGTGATAAATCCCGATGGTACTTTTGCTGTTGATAAAACGCAAAACGATCTTGGTAGCTTTCAGCCGGATTGGACAGGTGGAGTTTCTACGACCTTTTACTACAAAGGCTTGTCTGCCAGTGTTGCCATTGACGGTCAGAAAGGTGGTCATATTTATTCTATAACCAACATGTTTGGAAACTACTCCGGTATACTCGCTGCCTCTGCAAGAGGCGACGTACGAGAAGCCGGCCTTATCGCTGAGGGCGTTCAGGCTGATGGTTCTAAAAATACGGTCCGGGCTGATCCTGAGGAGGTTTTTAAAGGATTGCAGTCCAATGTTGGAGCTAATGTATTTGACGCCAGCTATATTAAATTGCGTAATGTGCGAATTGGCTACGCTATACCTGCAACTACTTTCGAGAGTACGTTTTTGAAAGGAGCTACAGTATCTGTGAGTGGTCAAAACTTAGCTACATTATTTAAAAATGCGCCTAATTTTGATCCTGAAACAGCACTTAGTGCAACCAATGCACAGGGTGTTGAAGCTGGTCAAATACCGCCAGTACGGAGTTATAGCTTTACCGTGCAGCT
>DATGUX010000484.1:0-2628 GCA_035300985.1 Fodinibius sp. | reverse complement strand
GCCCACCGCTTGGCTACCCGGAATTTGTGCCTTAGTAATGGCTGGTGTTAAGCTAAAAAAAGCCATTATAAATACGATGCCAAGTGCTAATGTTTTTGTAAATAACCGCATAGAACCACTGATTGTTTTAAAGTTTAAAGTGCATAACAATAAGACCTATCAAACGATATTTATAATTAGAATCTGAAATATCAATTAATAACTAATTAGAAATATACAAATAACAAAATATCTCATCAGATCTTCAGATATTTATCTGCACTGGGCTCTCCAAGCATAAATCTCGGGTCCTAATTTAATTCCTGAATGGTGATATTCCGAAATTCCACCCGCGAATTATGGTTTTGCAGACCAATATATCCGAATCGTCGTTTTAAGCCGGGATGCTCTTGGAGCCGGCCCATATAATGAACAAGGGTTGTATTGATGATCACCTGCCCGTTTAATCGCACCTTGACCTTGGGTCCGTCCAGGGTAATCTCCATCTTCTGCCACTGTCCGGCCTGCTTGCTTGACCGCCCGGAAGGTGCCTGCACATCATAGATACTACCGGTATATTGCCACGGCTCAAGGCCGGCATACTGTTCAGCATCATCATCAAGGAGTTGTATCTCCAGTCCTTCATAAGCCGGATCGCCCTCGTGTGGAGCCCGCAGGAAAATACCGCTGTTGCCGCCTTCCGGGAGCCGGTACTCCAGCTGCAGCTTAAAATCATCATAGGTCTCGGTTGTGGATAACCATCCGCCACCGGCACCTTTCTTCCATTTTTCTCCACTGCCTTCGGTATAAAGGATTCCATCGTCGGCGTGCCAGCCACCCGCATCTCCTCCCACGCGGGTCCAGCCGGTTAAATCCCGTTCATTAAAGAGCTTCTGCGAACGTGGAATTTCGCGGATAAAGATATTCTTAAAATAGAGCGGCGTGCTGTGAGACTGCAATTCTATCTGTCCGCTCGGATAGATCGGTTGATCCCGATCCCAGTAATTTTCCATCACTACATTATCCACTACCAGCTGATTATTCAGGTGCACCGCCACTTTCTCGCCCACCATCTTCACGCGCATCCTGTTCCACTCTCCGATAGCATGATCGGCGGCCGTCAGCGGCCGGCTGGGAAGATGCTGATTGTTATATAGCCCGCCGGAGCCCTCAGGGTGTTCCGTAATATCCCAAATCTGCACCTGCGGCGTCCCGCGCAGATAAATGCCGCTGTCGCCTCCGGGCTCGATCTTCCAGTCCACCATCATCTCAAAATCCTGATAATCCTTTTCGGTGACCAGGCTTTCCCCTTCTCCATCGAAAACAAGCACACCTTCACGCACCGACCAGTGGCGACGCATATCGGCATTGGCTTTCTTCTGCTTTTGGGCCAATTCCGCTTCACTCATTTTGGACCGGCTCTCGGGATTGCCTACCAGTCCTTGCCATCCTTCCAGATTCTCCCCGTTAAACAGAGCCGTAAATCCCTCCGGCGGCTGATTCATGCCACCGCTCTCCTGCGAACTCATGCTATAATCCGGATAATACACATCCAAATCCCGAATCCGGATGTTACGGAAAGCCACTTGGTCGCCGTGCCCCAGGAATCCAATATGACCGCTTTCTCGAAACAGGCCCGGATGGTCCTTGCCATCCATCGTTTCGGGCTTAGCGGCCTCCTGTAGATCCGCTTCCAATATGGTTTCCCCATTTACCTTGACGGTGATCTGTGATCCGTCCGCAATGACTTCTTGACTGTTCCACTCGCCCGGTGGGTTCAAATAACCGCGCTCAGCCGGAACCACGCCATAGACCGATCCGTGATACTGATAGGGCTCCAGATCAGCATATTTTTCGGCGGAGTTGTCAATAATTTGCAGCTCCATAGCATCGTAGGCCGGATTTCCTTCCAGCGGAGCCCGGATGCCCAGTCCGTTATTGGCTCCGGGCGTCAATTTAAAATCAAACCTCAGGATAAAGTTGCTGTATTCCTGCTCGGTAAAGAGATTTCCCGCCGCTCCGTCTTTACTGATAAGTTTTCCGTCTTCCACATGGTACGAATCTTTATCACCGACCCAGTCCGACAGATCCTCTTCATTAAAAAGGGAAGTAAAATGATTCGTTTTCTGGTCACCGCTTTGAAACTGCTGTAGGTATTCCGCTATTTTATCTCGCGTTTGGGTTGAGGTCGTTGCCTCAATCATGGCAAGCTGCTGCTCAGATTCTCCAGCGGATTGTGCAAGGAAACGGGCAGCGGCCCGAAGCGACTGTTCTCTAATCTCAGAATTCTTATCTTTGAAATTCGCAGCAATTAGCTTAAAAGCTTTTGGCGATTCCAAGCCTGCAAAAGCCTTCAGAATCATACCCTTCTCGTCCACTGAGGATGCTGCTGCATAGGCATCCTTCAGAAATTGTACTTTATCTTCTGCAGCGTACTTAGACTGGCCCACCAACCGGATATATCCTTGCAACAGAGGCTTGCGGCCAGCTCCGGATGCATCTTTAAATGCTTCAAATAATGGTGCAATGGCTGAGGGCTCCGGCCAGGCCGCCAATGCTTTATTCGCTGCCTTTTTCACAGAGCTGTTGCTATTATTGCTGGCTTGCACAACCGCATCCAACGCTTTTGGACCGCCAATTTCAGGCAAA
>DATGUX010000483.1:0-5472 GCA_035300985.1 Fodinibius sp. | reverse complement strand
TCCCCGATATATTGATGCAGCTTTTCATAACCGGATTGAGCTGCATAAATAATAAGATTGCTGTCAATTAGGTCGCTGTTCATGCTCCTTCGCGACCTGGAAGCGGGCGATCCGTCCGCTGTTCGCGTTGCCATTCAGAGGGATCTTCGATTGAAGAAATGCCTCCACTCTTGGCAATTTTTTTTAATACCTCAACCATGCGGCGGCCCCGGCGGCGGCTGGCTTCTTTGGAAAGGGGGTTAGCTTCGGATGCCTCCAGGGAACTTTCCATAAGATGATTGATAATATCGCGATCGCCTCCGCCCGAGCGCTCCTTTTGCATAACCACCACCCGAACCTCGGCGGTAAATTGGTTTCTATACTTTTTGGGAATCTGAATGGTCCCGTCTTTTTTTGGGGTGGTCTTAAATTCAATGGCTTCCATAAGGCGACCTCGTTGTTCAGTTAATAGGCAAGTAAGATAGTAAAAAAATAAGAGGGTTCACCAAAAGTACCACAGCAGCAGAAAGATCGTGAAGGCCCCTACCAGTCCGCCCAAAAAGGCACAACCGACGGAGTATAAAAATACCCGCCCGTCTATGTTTTCGTTCTTCTTTTCCATCAGCTCTCCGGCCCTTTCGGCCTTGCGGCCGGCTTTCTGGGCCTGCTCGGTCGCCTCCTCGGCCTCCGATTGCAGCGCCCGGAAATGCTCGTTGACCTCCCGGAGCTGCTCGGCCAGCGCCTCCACGTCCTCCAGGGTCAGCGCTTTGGCCTCCGCCATCAGGTCTTGCTTCCACTCGGCCATCGCCCCGTCGACTTCCTTATAAAAGTTACTTTTTCGTCCCATTACATGCTGAGGCCTCGGCCCCGGTCTTGTTCTCGTTCCCATTCTAATTGTTTTAAGGTTCCCCGTCCGGCCTTGAGGGCGTACTTGACCGGCCCGCCCGCCGGGACGCCCCCGAGAGAAGCCAGCTTCGAGAGGCTCTTTTCGGCATAAGTCGCCTCGGTGATCGCGCCCCGGAATTCGCCCTTGGCCGCCTTCGATATCCCCCGGCCCCCGTAGCCTTCCCGGACCATCCGGGCCACCGACCGCCCAATAGCTTTGTCGGGGAGATCCCGCTCGATGCTTTTTCCCAGGGCAAATGCTCGTTCATACTCCCGAAATTTGCCAAATCGTTGTTCAAGCTTCCCAAAGCTATGGTCGCGGTGGATCCGCGAGAGTTTGATGGTCTTATTCGTCCGTAAATCCTTGACTACCCCGCCCCGGTTTTTATCGGTGATCCACAGGTCGTCCTTGGCCAGCTCATGCTGAATCTCCTCCCAACTGCCCGCCTCTCGAATCATCTCCTCGACGCCGATCATCTCTACTTTGACCGCCAGTGGAGGATGCTCCATCCCGCGTTTGCGCAGCTGCTTAAATTCGCCGTCGCTCAGCTCCAGCCCCGGCGCCCGCTCCCACTCCCGGCCGGCCGATACGCGCTGGTAGCCGCGCTGCTGTTCCAGCTCGCCTAAAATATCCTTGATGCGCGTCCGGTCCCGCCACGTATTCCAGGCGCGGGTTTTGTCGGGATGCACGCGGTTCACCATCAGGTGCAGGTGCCGGTGGCCGGTGTCGCGGTGGGCGACCATCATTGTTTGGTGGCCGCCTAGGCCCAACTCCTCCAGCACCTGATCCCCGTCGGCAATCATCTGGGCGCGGGTCGGGGTGTCCGCGTCGGCATAGTTCAACGACAGGTGATAGACCGGCTGCTCGGCCCGGCTCATCCGGGCCACCTCGTCCATCAGCCGCAGATCCTCTTCTCGATTTCGGCCGGGCAGGTTCCGGGTCTCTTTCCATTCCATCTTCTGCTCGGCTTCCAGATAATTTGAAAGCCCGCGGAAGCTCCCGCCGGTGCTGCTGCTATGGGTCATAATTCCTCCAGGGCATCAAGTTTATCGGCCAAAAAATCGTAGATCTCCGCCAGCTCGGTCTCCTCCAGGGCCCGAACTTTCCCTTGGTTCACTTTCTTGGCAATTTGGTTGATGTTGCCCATCGCCCGGCCGATGTCGGCCCGCAGCTTGCTGACGACCTCCGGACGAACAGAGACGGCCATTTCTTTATTCAGGGCCAGCTTGCGCAAAAAATCGCTGGTGGTGCCGTGCCAATGATGCGTTTTGCGGTGAATGAGGGCGGCCTCGGATTTGGTGACGTAGCAGTTCAGCCGGACGCTGCGCTTTTCGTCTTCGTCTTTTCTCGGCCGGCCGCCTTTGGCATTTTTTAAGGGGGTACTCATAGCGGAGTTGGGATTTTATTTTGAGCCGCCGCAGGTGCGAAAATAAGCAGACTTTTTCCGTCGGCGACGGGAAAAAGCAAGAACGTTTTACCGGGGAACCGTAGGTTCTTCCGACGGTAAAACCCCTCTTGCTATACCCATTTTAGAATTCAGTGCCTCTTCCTCAATATATCTTCCTAAAATGAGAGCCGCAAACCCTTAGGGTTGAGGATCACCGGCTAGCAAAGAAACAGGCCCAGCCACACTTCCCCCAACCACCGTACCTGCAAACTATGCACCGTCGGCAATCATTTGTCAAGGGTGTACGAGCTGCGCCGAGTACACTCGCCTTGCCCTTGACAACTGTTGCCTGGTGCGTTTCTTCCAGTACGATGGTTGGGAGAATACTGTGATTAGAGACTATAAACCTCCGATTCCCCTGTTTTCCGCTTCCAGCCTTAAAACAGGGTTCAAATTTTGCCTCTAAGCGCCGATCTTTTTTTTAACAATAAAATATACCACCCCGTAGGGGGTAATTCAGTGGCGCCCGGTTTCCGAGGGCCTCTGGGGATATGGCAGTAAAGGATCACCCGGTAAAAGAAGAGCAAAAAATGGATTAAGGGTGTCAACTAGCTGACAAATAAATAAAAAACAAAAATATCCCTCCCAAAGCATCGCCGATCCCCCCGGTTTTAGGGGGGTCGCGCGTATGCGTGTTTGAGAGTATTGTTATATTGTATATAAAGGTATGGGGGGGGTTTAAACCACAAAATAGTACCGTTACTACCACAAAATAGTACTTAGAAGCCACACTTGTTTTATGATGTTGTTAAAACCATTTAAACAACATATCTTCCAGAGTGTAGTTTAAATACTACGATTTACTTATAGTAAACTTTTTTAGGATATGGAATCGCCAATTAAACATTACGACGAAAAGGAACTCGTTGTTGAAAAAAATGCTCTTACTCATTCTCGGCAAACCTTCTCAGTTTTACAGAATAGAATTTTGATGCTGGCCGCTTCAAAAATAAAACAGGGAGACAAGGGGGATCAGACCTACGAAGTAAATGTTCAGGATTTAGTCGAGTTCAGTAATACGAAGGACATTTACAATCGATTAGAGAAGGAAACCCGGGAATTGGCGGGAAAAGTTGTTACGCTAAAGGTTAAGGACGGAAAATATGAATCCTTTGAGCATTGGTCAGTAATTACAAGGGCAAAGCACGTTAAAGGATCAGGAATATTAGAAATCGAGTTTCATTCTGATATTAGAGACATGCTATTTTTTGACTTAGGTGAAGGTGAATGGAATGCTTCCGTTGCCGTTGAATTAGCCTCATGCACAACAAAATATGCACCTTTGTTGTATCGAAAATTTATGTCTCATCGTCGACGTGGTAAATGGGAGGTTTCGGTAAAGGATTTACGCTTTGAACTCGGGCTCGAAAATAAATATAAAAGCTTCTATGATTTTCGAGAAAGGATTCTCAAAAAAGCCCAGGAAGACCTCCAGAAACATACCAATATGCGATTTACCTGGGAGGAGGAAAAGAATGCCCGTGGACGCGGGAAAGGCCGAAAAATCACGGATATCATCTTCGATTTTTCATGGAAACCGGATCAAATGAATCTGCCTATTGAGGAACCAAAAAAGGATGGTAAATTTGATATTTTTGACCTCCGAAAGCGGCTTAAAAAATATGCGGAATTGTCCGTCGCTGAAGTTGATGACATAATGAAACAGCTAAAACAAAAAACTCCAGCAGAACGGAAGACTTTTGCTGAAAAATTCTATAAGAAATTTCAGGTCCCAATTGATACTAAAACACCGGTCGCTGGCGGGAAGGTTATTCAGAAACCCTATGGGTATTTTATGAAAAACTACGAGCGTTGGATGGGGAAATAACTGCAAAGATAGTTACTTGCTTATCGCTTTTACCAGTAGGGATCTAACAGCGCTCTTCAGCTGAATAAAATAATTATTATTTATTCAATTAATCAGTTCGTCTACGACGGTATTTTACAGTCATTGAAATACCTATAATCAATTCAATAATTGCCAATCCTAATACAAATAATCCGATTGATGGAAGTGATAATATACCTAAAACAATATGGAGTGCTGTTGCAATATATAAGCCTGATGGCTTCTTCAAAAAGATACTTAGAATAGCATAAAGTAATACTGCGACCATAAGCCCTACGGCAACCCAAGAAATCCACGATGTCATTTTAGCCCCTCCTCTTTTTCATGCTACAACATGGCCCGTTTTCAGGAATGATTTTTACGGTTCACTGATTCCTACTGCAAGTAAAAGGAAATAAGCGATAACTAATACTGCACCATTCAGAACAATTCCTGTTATAACAAACCACAGCTTTTTAGATACTATGGCAAAGATAATTCCAAGTATGGAAAGCACCGTAAACACGGTAACGGCTAATGTCAAAGGTACGTTAGATCCCCTTACTATAAAGAAAAAGATTACACTTATTACTGCGGTCAATATAGATGAGAACCCTGATATATTCTTTGTTCTTTTGTTCAAAATTGGAACCTCCATTCTATGTAATCTTTTTATACTGCATCAGTCTACGAAAACCTTTAGCCATATCCGATAAACTCTGATTTAATTCTTTACCGTCGTACACGATTTTAACTGTACCAAATTTAGAGTATACCCCAAATTGGTACGATTGAGTGGGCTTTAAATACCCCTTTAAGCGCTCCATTTACGCTTGCCGATACACCACCCTAAATTCAGCACGAATTACTAGTTTCTATCCCTAACGTTGTATAAATATTTAACCGCTAAGAGGATCAAATACTTCTAATTCGCTAATCCAGTTAAAGTCGCTTGTATTGTTTGTGGCAAGCCGAAGCTCATGGCTAATGGCGGTTCCTGCAATAAGCGCATCTCCCAATGACATACGATGCTGCTGGCGAAGCGAAATGGCCTTGTTGATGGTTTGCTCTGAAATAGACAAAATGAGCGTCTTATCGAAAAATGCTTCTAAAAATGTCTGTTCGTTGGGCTTTAAATCGTGATAGCCGAGGGTTTCGACTTTGCTTATAACTGATACGAGAGGTGCTTCATCCCCGATATATTGATGCAGCTTTTCATAACCGGATTGAGCTGCATAAATAATAAGATTGCTGTCAATTAGGTCGCTGTTCATGCTCCTTCGCGACCTGGAAGCGGGCGATCCGTCCGCTGTTCGCGTTGCCATTCAGAGG
>DATGUX010000482.1:0-5864 GCA_035300985.1 Fodinibius sp. | reverse complement strand
GTGCATTTGGATAAAGAAACCCGGGACAATATCACATTGTCCTTTCCGGACATCAGGGATGTGGATGCCGCAAGTCGTGTCACCCCTTGGGGAGAGCGCAAGGATATTGAGGCGCAACAGACCGATGACGGACTGGAGCTTAGCATTCCAACTACAAAAATTACGATGCCCGGAGGCGGATATCTGAAAAGTAATTCCACCTATGCCCGGACCTTTTTCGTTGTTCTGGAAATGGACCATTCTTGATAACTGTTTCAAGTTTGTAACTCGGAACGGTTTTGTATCGGCTAAAAAACGCACAAGTTGCAAACTTGCGCGAGTGGAGGGTTGTTTTTCAACAGAAGTTGTAGGCCACCGTTGAGGTGGACTACAACATAGGCACTGCTGATGTAGTCCATCTCCAAGATGGCCTACATCTTTAAAAAGGTTGTACTTCTGAAATTGCTAACCTTCCTGTTAAAACAAGAACTGGTCTAAGTTTGTAACTTAGATCTTCCAATAGACAAGAATACCTCCTAAAACTGTTCCAAGTTCGTAACCTGGAACGGTTTAAAATCGGCTAAAACATGCACAAGTTGGAAACTTGCGCGATTAGCGGGGCTTTTTCTTGAACCCATAGCTGGTCTAAGTTTGTAACTTAGACCTTCCAACAGACAAGAATACTTCCCAAAACTGTTTTAGGTTTGTAACCTGGAACGGTTTAATACCGGCTAAAACATGCACAAGTTTCAAACTTGCGCGAGTGGAGAACCTTTTCGAAGAGAACTCCAATTCGATTAAGTCCGTAAAACTTCTATTTTAAGGAAAAATCATTCCTACGTTTAAGGCTTATTCATTTACTATGACGATCAATCAGTATGTAGAAAGTATCAACGCCCGCTACCAAACCGGAATCTCGCGAGAACACAGCTACCGTGGCGACCTGCAAAACCTGCTGGAAGCCATGCTGGATGACGTCATGGTCACCAACGAGCCCTCGCGTGTGGCATGTGGTGCCCCCGACTATATCCTTACCAAAGAGAAAATTCCCGTAGGCTTCATCGAGGCCAAAGATATTGACGATCCCGACCTGCAGGGAAAGAAGAAGCACAAAGAACAGTTTGATCGCTACAAAGCAACCCGCGATCCCTTCATCTTTACCGACTATCTCGACTTCCGCTTTTATTACGACGATGAATTCATCACTTCTATCCGCATTGCCGACATTGAAGACGGGACCATCGTGCCCAAATCCGATCACTTCGAGGAGTTTCGTGATCTGATTACCAACTTTGCCACCCAGCGCGGGCAGACCATCCGCTCCTCCGCCAAGTTATCCAAGATGATGGCCGGCAAAGCACGACTGCTGGCCACGATCATTCAGAATGCACTGGAGAGCGACGCCGGCGACAACCGCGTGAATGAGGCCGCCAACAATACCCTCCGTGAGCAGATGGAGGCCTTCCGGGATATCCTGATACATGATATTGACGCCAAGGAATTTGCCGATATCTACGCCCAGACCATTGCCTACGGCATGTTTGCCGCGCGGCTGCATGATCCCACGCTGGACGACTTCAGCCGCCACGAAGCCGCGGAGCTCATCCCCAAAACCAATCCCTTTTTGCGCAAGCTTTTTCAATATATCGCCGGTTATGACCTGGACGACCGTATCATCTGGGTGGTGGATGCGCTGGCCGATATCTTTCGCGCCACCGACGTAGCCAAGCTAATGGAGGATTTTGGCCAAGCCACCCAGCAGACCGACCCGATCATCCACTTTTACGAAACTTTTTTGGCGGAATTCGATCCTGCCCTGCGCAAAAGCCGCGGCGTATGGTACACGCCCGAGCCGGTGGTCAACTTTATCGTACGAGCGGTAGATGACATCCTGAAAGACGAATTTGACCTGAAAGACGGACTGGCGGACACCTCCAAAACCACGGTGAAGGTAAAAACCGACGTTAAAGACGCCCGCAAATCCGGCGGTTATAAAGAAGAGGAGCGCGAGGTGCATAAAGTGCAGATCCTGGATCCCGCTGCCGGCACGGGCACTTTTCTGGCGGAGGTTATTAAGCAGATCCGCTCCGGCTTTGAGGGACAGGAAGGCCTGTGGCCAAGCTACGTAGAAAACGACCTGATTCCGCGCCTCAACGGCTTTGAGCTGCTGATGGCCAGCTACGCCATGGCGCATCTGAAGCTGGATATGCTGCTTAAAGAGACCGGCTACCGCAGGGAGGCCGACCAGCGCTTTCGGGTCTATCTGACCAACTCCCTCGAAGAGCATCACCCCGATACCGGCACCCTCTTTGCCAGCTGGCTCAGCGAAGAAGCAAACCAGGCCAACCACGTCAAGCGCGATACGCCGGTGATGGTGGTGATGGGGAATCCGCCGTACAGCGGCGAAAGCTCCAATAAAGGCGACTGGATTATGGAGCTGATGAAAGACTACAAAAAAGAGCCGGGTGGAAAGAAAAAACTACAGGAGCGCAACCCAAAATGGATCAATGATGACTACGTAAAGTTTATGCGCTACGGTCAGCATTTTGTTGAAAAAAATGGCGAAGGCGTGTTGGCTTTCATTAACCCACACGGCTTCTTAGACAATCCCACCTTCCGCGGCATGCGCTGGAACCTGCTCAAAACCTACGACAAAATTTATACCATTGATCTGCATGGCAATGCCAATAAAAAAGAATCAGCTCCCGATGGCTCTAAAGATGAGAATGTCTTTGATATTCAGCAGGGCGTTTCAATAAATATTTGTATTAAAAAAGGTGAGAAGCAGGGAAATAACTTAGGGCAGGTTTACCATCATGATCTTTATGGGAAACGAGGTGATAAGTACAATTTATTACTGAGTAACTCAGTTTCTGATCTTGACTTTACAAATTTAGAAAATGTAGCACCTTATTATTTCTTCACTGAAAAAAATTACTCAACACAAAAGGCATACAAAGAAGGCTTTTCAATTAATGAACTATTCTCCCTGAATTCAACTGGAGTAGTCACAGCAAGAGACAACTTTACCATTCATTTTGCCAAAATTGAAGTTAAAAATACAATTCAACAATTTCTTAAACTTGAGAATGAAAAAGCAAGATCTAAGTTTAATTTAGGTAAGGATGTTAGAGATTGGAAAGTTAGATATGCAAAAAGTGATTTAAAAGATTCTGGACCTGACTATACTAATATTGAAAGTATAAACTATCGCCCATTTAACACTAAATTCACTTACTACACAGGGAATTCAAAAGGCTTTCACTGTATGCCTCGCGGCGAAGTCATGCAACATTTTATAAGGGGTCAAAATATTGGTTTAGTTTTTCGGAGGCAGTCTCCTAAATCAAAAGGATTCTATGTTTTCATCTCCGACAAAATCATATCCGACGGATATATACGCTCAGACAATAAGGGCGGTGAATCAGTAGCTCCCCTCTACCTATACCCCGAGGATGACGGGCAGCAAACCTTGGATGGCCAGCCCAGGCGCACGCCCAATTTAGACGCCGAGATTGTGCAGCAGATCGCCGACGGGCTGGGGCTGCGCTTTGTACCGGAGAAAGAGAATGGAGATCGCCGCGTCGTCCCTGAAGAAAGCGGGACTCCTCGCGATGACAGCAACGGGAATAGTGAACCTGTCATTGCGAGCGAGTCGAATGAAATGAGTGAAGCGCGGCAATCCCCCAGCCATGACAGCGGCACCTTTGCGCCCGTCGACCTGCTGGATTATATCTATGCGGTGCTGCATTCGCCCGGCTACCGCGAAAAGTACAAAGAGTTTCTCAAGATCGACTTTCCGCGCGTGCCCTACCCTTCTGATGCCGATACCTTCTGGCAACTGGTGGCGCTGGGCGGCGAGTTGCGTCAAATTCATCTGCTGGAACATCCCGTAGTGAATGAGTTTATCACCACCTATCCCGAGGCGGGAAACAACGAAATTACCAAGCGCCTGACGAAAACGCAGCCGGGCTTTATTTTATATACTGAAGATGACCATCCGTTGGAGTCCACCTCCAAGGTGGCCTCCAACTTGTTTAACGAGTCTTCTTCAGGTGAAGGCCACGCTAAAAGTGATCCCCACCTGACCACCGGCAGCGATCATCGTTATCCTAATGAACCGCTGGGTAAAATCCAGATCAACAAGGAGCAGCATTTCGGTATGGTGCCCGAAAAGGCGTGGAACTTCTACATTGGCGGCTACCAGCCCGCCGAAAAGTGGCTGAAAGACCGCCGCGACCGTACCCTCACCGTCGATGAGATCAGGCACTACCAGAAAATCATCGTTGCCCTCATGGAAACGGACCGGATTATGGCGGAGATTGATGAGATTGAACTTGAATAAAAGCCTAAAAGGCGCACAAGTTACAAACTTGCGCGAACTGAGAGTCTTTCCTTAACCCCAGGACTGGTCTAAGTTTGTAACTTAGACCTTCCAACAGACAAGAATATTTCCTGAAAACTGTTTCAGGTTTATAACCTTGAACAGCATAAGATCAGCTAAATTACGCACAAGTTACAAACTTGCGCGAGTGGGGGGCTTTTCAATAAGAGTGATGGGTGATTACATGCACAAGTTGCAAACTTGCGCGAGCTGAGTGTGATAGGTGATTATATTTTTCAAAGGCTCTACCTCTGCATACTGCTAAAATTCTTTCCTTAGGCCCTGAACTGGTCTAAGCTTGTAACTTAGACCTCTCAATAGCATAAGTATTATCCCTTAATACCTATCTTTTCCAAATCGAGCATACCTTCCATCCCCGCATAGTTTCTGGCACTGCTATGCAACCAATCCTGCGGCCGATCTACAAATCCTGCCTTCACAGGATTCATATGCAAATAGTTTAGCCGTTGTTTTACCATCTCCCTATCAGATAATTCAATGGGATGATTATGCTGCTGCCAAACCTGATAATAGGTGTTATTACTATTGGTCTTTCCTGCCCTTCTAAAAATATTCAGCATCTGCTTCTTCCGGCTTTCCTGTGGATGCTCGGAAATAGTGCTTACCAATTTTTTCGAAGTAAACTTCTTCATATCCCGCATAATATTGGAAAGTGAAGCATCTTCAGATCGTATAGTTAAATGAACATGGTTAGTCATAATACACCATGCATTTATTATTAATCCTTTTTGCTGTATGCAGTATGCTAAGCTTTCTGTTATAATCTCAAAATAAACCCGACGTGTAAATAGGTCGACCCATCGTACGGTAGCAAAACTTACAAAATGAGGAAATCGATCATCATAAAACTTATATTTGCGACTCATAATTTTGATGAATCTATTTGTTTTATGCCACGCCTGGTCCAAGTTGCAAACTTGAACCAGGATTCTTAAAAAACTACCGGTCTAAATTTTTTTCCGATATAATATTTGCAAGATACACCAATAGAAAAAAATATTCTCGAAACTATTTCAAGTTTGTAACTTGGAATAGTTAAAGCTGGCCAAACCACATGAACAAGTTACAAACTTGTGTGAGTAGCGGATCTTTTTCTTAAACACACAACTGGTCTAAGTTTGTAACTTAGAGATGCTTTTGAGGTAGATAGATATAAAACATACTCAAAACTGCTTCAAGTTCATAACCTGAGCAGTCTAATATCAGCCATACTACACGCACAAGTTGCAAACTTGCGCGAGTAGAGGGGTTGTAGGCCACCGTTGAGGTGGACTACAACGATGTTTTATTCTACGGCGGCGGGTTCCTGGCCGTCGCTGTAGGCCTCCATCGGTACGCAGCTGCACATCAGGTTGCGGTCGCCGTAGGCGTCATCCACGCGGCTGACGGCCGGCCAGAATTTATCAAAGCGCTGATAATCCATCGGGAAGACCGCCTGCTCGCGGCTGTAAGGATGGCTCCACTCGCCTTCCATGACGTC
>DATGUX010000481.1:0-4761 GCA_035300985.1 Fodinibius sp. | reverse complement strand
CGATACAGATCGTTCAGGTCAGAGGTAGCAAATCGGCCGCCTTCCAATGGAACTAACGGACGCAGCTCCGGCGGAATGACCGGAATAACGCTCTGCACCATCCACTCCGGTTGGTTTTCAGTGTGTTGGTTGGCCGCCCGGAACGATTCGATTACCTGCAGCCGCTTCAACTTCTTTTTCTTACGCATCTGCGAAGTTTCGTTACGCGCCTCATAGCGCAAGCGAAAGGCAAGCTCATCAAGATCCAGGGTAGCCAGCAGTTCCTCGATGGCGTCCGCCCCTTCCTTGGCACGGAATTTATCGGGATCATCATCGTTCATTTCCCACTGATCTTCCGGCAGCTGTTCCTGGATATCATAATATTCTTCTTCCGATATCAGGTCGCTTTTCTTGTATCCAAGATCGCGAGCCACGCCTGGATTCATTACTACGTAAGTTTCGTAGTAAACAATTTTCTCCAGGTTCTTGGAAGAATAGCCCAACAGATAGGCCAGCTTATTTGGAAGCGATTTGAAGTACCAGATATGTACTACCGGCACCGTCAGGGAAATATGCCCCATACGTTCACGACGAACGGCTTTTCTGGTTACTTCGACGCCACAGCGATCGCATATAATTCCCTTATAGCGGATGCGCTTATACTTTCCGCAGTGGCATTCATAATCTTTAACCGGACCAAAAATCTTTTCACAGAAAAGACCGTCCATTTCCGGTTTAAAGGTACGATAGTTAATTGTTTCGGGTGTTAAGACTTCGCCATGCGAACGCGAGAGAATAGTCTCGGGTGACGCCAGTGAAATACCAATGTTATCGAAGTCTTTCGAAACTGTTAATGTATTAGTAGTCGGCAAGGAAGTACCTCCGGATTGACTTTATTTAACAGTAAAATGCTGTTGTTCTAATTAGTCTATGTGAATATCAAGGCCAAGCCCCATCATTTCGCGCAGCAGTACCTTAAATGATTCGGGCACATTACCTTCGGGCAAGTTTTCACCCTTAACGATGGCTTCATATACGCGGGAGCGGCCTTTAACGTCATCACTTTTTACGGTGAGCATCTCTTTAAGAATGCTGGATGCACCATAAGCATAAAGCGCCCAGACCTCCATCTCACCCAAACGCTGACCACCGAACTGTGCTTTACCGCCCAGCGGCTGCTGCGTAATAAGTGAATATGGGCCAATAGAACGGGCGTGCATCTTATCTTCAATCAAGTGATTGAGCTTCAGCATATAGATATAACCCACCGTTGTCTTTTGGTCCATGGGCTGGCCAGTACGGCCGTCAAAGAGCGTTACGCGCCCGTCAATGGGTAAGCCTGCATTCTCAAGCTGGTCTTCCACCTGAGTCTCTGTTGCTCCGTCAAAGATAGGAGATGCAAATTTCACTCCCATCTTCTTGGCAGCCCATCCGAGGATGGTCTCATAGATTTGCCCCAGGTTCATTCGTGAAGGCACACCCAGTGGATTCAAGCAGATATCAAGCGGCGTTCCATCTTTTTTAAAGGGCATATCTTCGACCGGAACTACCTTGGCAATAACGCCTTTGTTTCCGTGTCGACCGGCCATTTTATCGCCTACCTGCAGCTTACGCTTCTTGGCAACATATACCTTCGCCTTTTGAATAATTCCAGGCGGCAAGTCGTCGCCAACCTGGATTTGATACTTTCGCCGCTTGGCTTCCGTATCAATCTTTCTTCGCAGATCTCGGTAGTTACTAAAGAGCAGTCGGACATGTCCTACCAATTCATCATCGGTAGCCCACTGGATGTTTTCATTAATCCGTACCGGATCGAGCTCTTCGAAGTCAGATTTACGATACTTCTCCCCTTTGGGAATCAGCTCAACGCTGCTGAAGTCGTAAACCCCCGGCGATGTTTTATCACGAAGCAGGCTATACAGGTTATCTATCATCTGGCTGTTAAGTTCATCCACTTTACGGGAATGACGCTCATTTTCCAGCTCAACCTGTTTTTTCTCTTCGCGGCGAGAAATCTGCTCATCGCGTTTCCGGCTAAAGAGCTTTGTATCGATCACCGTACCGGAAACCCCCGGCGGAACCTTCAGCGAGGCATCTTTCACATCGCCTGCTTTATCACCGAAGATAGCGCGCAATAGCTTCTCTTCAGGTGTGGGATCTGTTTCCCCTTTAGGCGTAATTTTACCGACGAGGATATCACCCGGATTGATCTTAGCACCGGTTCTGATAATGCCGTGCTCATCAAGGTCTTTCGTAGACTCTTCACTCACATTCGGAATTTCACGCGTCAGCTCTTCTTCACCGCGTTTGGTGTCTCGAACTTCCTGCTCAAATTCTTCAATATGGATGGAGGTGTACAGATCATCCTGCACAACCCGCTCACTTACCACAATGGCATCCTCAAAGTTATATCCTCTCCACGGCATAAATCCTACCAGCAGATTCCGTCCAAGCGCAAGCTCACCCTGATCCGTAGCACAGCCATCGGCCAGCGTTTCGCCTTTACTCACTTTGTCGCCCACTTCTACAATAGGCTTTTGGTTGATGGTAGTGCTCTGGTTCGTACGCTCGAATTTCGTCAGCTGATACTTCTTAATTCCATCGTCAAAGTAACAGTTTTGTTCCTCCTCCGTACGTTCGTACTGCACATGGATCTCTTTGGAGCTGACGTAGACCACTTCGCCATCTTTTTCGGCCGTTATAGTAGCGCGGGAATCTTTAGCCGCACGGTACTCAAGTCCTGTACCAACCACCGGTGCTTCCGGGCGAAGCAACGGCACGGCCTGACGCTGCATATTAGAGCCCATGAGGGCACGGTTGGCATCATTATGTTCAATAAATGGAATGAGAGCAGCCGCAACCGATGTCAACTGGTTGGTAGAAACATCCATATATTCAATTTGGTCAGGCTTGGCCAGTCCAACCTCCCCATCACGGAATCGGGAAAAGATGTTATCATTCTTGAAGACCGCCCCATTTGCATTTTGTTCCAAGGGCGCATTAGCTTGCGCAATAATGGTTTCATCTTCCTGCTCGGCAGAAAGATACTCAATTTCATCCGTTACATTTTCTTCCGTCACTTTGCGATAAGGAGTTTCCAAAAATCCAAAGTCATTCACTTTCGCATGTACGCAAAGTGAGGTAATGAGACCGATATTGGGACCTTCCGGCGTTTCAATAGGGCAAAGCCGGCCGTAGTGAGTATAGTGAACGTCACGCACTTCAAAACCCGCTCGCTCCCGCGTCAATCCACCCGGGCCCAAGGCTGACATACGGCGCTTGTGTGTCAACTCGGCAATGGGATTGGTTTGATCCATAAACTGCGAAAGCTGATTTGTACCAAAGAAGGTGTTGATGACCGAGGAGATCGTCCGCGCATTCACCAGATCCTGCGGCGTCAGCTGCTCGGCATCACGAGAGTTCATTCGCACTTTGATGGTGCGAGACATACGCGCCAGACCAATTGAAAACTGCTGGCCCAGTTGCTCGCCAATCGTTCGCACCCGTCGGTTACTCAGGTGATCAATATCATCCACCTGCGATTTCATATTCTTCAGGCGGATCACTTCTTTAATAATGGCTACGATATCCTCTTTCACAAGATAGCGGATATCCATATCCACGTCGATCTTCAGTCGCTTATTGAGGCGATAGCGGCCTACTTCACCAAGATCGTACTTTTTGTCGCTGAAGAACAGGCGTTCCAGCACTTGCCGGGCTGTTTCCGGATCCGGCATCTGGCCGGTACGGATTTGCCGATAAATTTCTCCCAGTGCGGATTCTTCATCATGCGTTGGGTCTTTGCGCAGCGTATTCATAAATACGTCACGCTCAGAGTCCTCGGGCGACATTTGCTGGACTCTAATATGCTTAACATCAGCTTCCTGAAGCAGTCCGTAATCGTCTTCGGTAAGCTCGTGGTCAATCTCCAGAAGCACATTACGGCTCAAGGCTTCGGTCACTTCGCCGGTCTCATCATCAACGACTTCTTCCATCTTCTCTTCGATGATATCCAGCGCCAGCCGTTCCCCGACCAGCTTATCATTGAAGTTTTTCTTGGAGCCCACTTCTACCTTCTCGGAAAGCTCAAACAAATTAAAGAGTTCTTCGTCGGATGAAAATCCGAGAGCTCGCAGTAAGGTGGTAAAAGGAACCTTTTTCTTACGATCGATATAAGCCCAGAGGACATCCCGAATGTCCGTTGAAAACTCAATCCACGATCCTTTAAACGGAATAACCCGGGCATTATAAAGCTGTGTACCGTTGGGGTGCGTATTTTGACCGAAGAAGGCTCCCGGAGAACGGTGCAGCTGACTTACAATCACACGCTCAGCACCATTAATAATAAAGGTACCGCGTTCGGTCATCCAGGGAAGGTCACCCAAAAATACTTCCTGCTCAATAGTTTCAGTCGTCTCATCATCATCATCAACGGCTGAAAGGCGGAGCTTAGCCTTCAGAGGAACTGCATACGAGAGGCCGCGATCCTGGCACTCCTTCATGCTGTATTTAGGCGTATCCACGCTGTAATACAGAAATTCCAGGATATGTGTTTCCCGAGAATCCTGAATAGGAAAATTATCATTAAAAATCTTTTGTAACCCCTGTACCTTACGGTCTTCAGGTGCAATATCTAACTGAGTAAATTGCCCAAAAGAGTCCAGCTGTATGTCTAAAAAGTCGGGATAGTCAAGTACATGTTCTGTACTGGCAAAGGTTAAGCGGTCGGTAAAAGGGATTTTTTCCAAATTACTTTGTGTACTCAAAGGAACCTCTCCTTTA
>DATGUX010000480.1:0-5531 GCA_035300985.1 Fodinibius sp. | reverse complement strand
TCATGCTGAATAATGAACTTAACTTCAACTATTAACTTAAATTGTAGGAGTCATACTTATGGCTAAATCTAAAATCAAACCGTTAAGCGATCGCGTTTTGGTTCAGCCAGAACCTGCTGAAGATAAAACCAGTTCCGGAATCATCATTCCCGATACGGCAAAAGAAAAGCCGCAGGAAGGAACCGTTGTAGCTGCAGGTCCCGGCAAAGTGGAAAATGGAACCAAAATTGATATGTCGGTTGCTGAAGGCGACAAAGTGCTCTACGGAAAATATTCAGGAACAGAAATAACACTGGATGGTGAAGAGTATTTGATTATGCGCGAAGCCGATATTCTTGGTATCGTTTCTTAAAATTCTTTAAAAATAACTATAAACTTCTAAAAATTAACAGACAACTATGTCAGCAAAATTAGTTCATTACGATATGGATGCCCGCGATGCTCTAAAGCGTGGCGTTGACAAGCTTGCAAATGCTGTCAAGGTTACCTTGGGTCCACGCGGACGCAACGTAGTAATTGAAAAATCATTTGGCGCGCCTACCGTAACTAAAGACGGTGTAACGGTGGCCAAAGAGATCGAGCTGTCCAACAAGCGCGAAAATATGGGCGCTCAGATGGTAAAAGAAGTAGCTTCCAAAACCAGCGATAATGCCGGTGACGGAACTACAACTGCTACCGTACTTGCGCAATCCATTATTCAAACCGGCCTGAAGAATGTCACTGCCGGCGCGAACCCAATGGAATTGAAGCGTGGTATTGAAACAGCGGTAAGAGCTATTGTTGAAGAGCTAAACTCCATCACTAAGCCGGTGGGCGATAGCCTCGACAGCATTAAGCAAATTGGTACTATTTCTGCCAATGGCGATGAAGAAATCGGTCAGAATATTGCCGATGCCATGGAGAAAGTAGGCAAAGACGGTGTGATTACCGTTGAGGAAGCCAAAGGTACTAAAACCTATCTCGAAACGGTTGAAGGTATGCAGTTCGACCGCGGATATCTTTCTCCTTACTTTGTAACCGATTCTGAGAATATGGTTGCAGAGATGGAAGAGCCTTACATCCTGATCTTCGACAAGAAGATTAGCAATATGAAGGATCTGCTTCCTATTCTGGAAAAGGTCATTCAAACCGGCAAGCCGCTGCTTATTATCGCTGAAGATATTGAAGGCGAAGCACTGGCTACACTGGTAGTAAACAAACTGCGCGGATCGCTGAAGATTGCTGCTGTTAAGGCACCCGGATTCGGTGATCGTCGTAAGCAGATGCTCGAAGATATCGGTATTCTGACGAGCGGTACAGTGATCTCTGAAGAACGCGGCTACAAACTGGAAAATGCTACGCTGGATTATCTGGGTGTAGCTGATCGTGTAAACATCTCCAAAGACGATACTACTATTGTTGGCGGACATGGCGAAGACAGTGATATTCAGGCTCGCGTAAATCAGATCAAAGGTCAAATTGAAAATACCACTTCTGACTACGATCGTGAGAAGCTGCAAGAACGACTTGCCAAGCTTAGCGGCGGTGTTGCAGTATTGAATATCGGTGCAGCCTCAGAAGTAGAAATGAAGGAGAAAAAAGCTCGCGTTGAAGATGCGCTCCATGCTACCCGCGCTGCCGTTGAAGAAGGCATCGTAGCTGGTGGTGGCGTTGCATTTTTACGTGCGCAAAACGCTCTTGACGGCCTGAAAGGTGAAAATCCTGATCAGGAAGTTGGTTTCAACATTATCCGTCGGGCGCTGGAAGCTCCACTTCGAGCTATTGCCAATAACGCAGGTGCTGAAGGATCTATCGTTGTGCAGAAAGTAATGGAAGGCAAAGATGCTTTCGGTTACAATGCCCGTACTGAGAAGTACGAAGACCTGATTGAAGCCGGCGTTATCGATCCGAAGAAAGTAGCGCGTACGGCCCTTGAAAACGCAGCTTCTGTAGCAGGCTTAATGCTGACTACCGAAGCCCTCATCTCAGACAAGCCTTCTGAAGGCGATGATGATGACGGACCTGCTGCCGGAGGCGGTATGCCAGGAGGCGGAATGGGTGGTGGAATGCCCGGAGGCATGGGCGGAATGGGCGGCATGATGTAAATCGCCGCAAATTCATTTAGCCTTATACGCTAAATTTAAAGCCTCACTTCTTAGCGGAAGTGAGGCTTTTTTTATTTTGCCCACCAATCCACCTATCAACTTCAAAGCTGCAAGCCATAACCTCTTACCCGGGGAGTCCGTTATTTTTTAAGTGTGATGGTATTGCTCAGCTTGGGTTTCGCGCCTTGTTTTATATCTACTTCAACTCCAAGGACAGGAGTTTAAGACCATCTAATATATTAAGAGAGCATTGAAATATTTCCTCATAATTCCCTCTTGTCCCTCCCGAGAATTCGGGATCGGGATTAAAAGGGCTTTGCCTGCTCTGTAAAACTTTAATGCAGTAGCGGGTAGGTTCAAACCATTAGGTATCTCAAAGCTCCCTATTAACTGGTATATGATAATTTCGTGTTTCGCAGAAAAATCGGTAATGCTGCAATAGAAAGGGGACAGTTGATACCGAGATTTCCACTTATTTGAGCAAGCAAAGGTTAAGAAAAAAGTTATCAGGGAGCTGATCGGTTCGTTTCTTTTTCAATAGCATCGGCCAGATCCAGGATGGTATCCGCATAGAGCCCGCTGGGATTGTAGCGGAGTACGGTGGTGCGGATGCTGTCCGTCCGTTTTTTGAAGTAAGCTAAATAATTGGCTACTGACTTAATATTGTTATCCATATCAAAAATATTGTCGCCCACCCACCATTTGTTAAGCGAATATGGAATAAATTGAGCCGAAGACATGGCTCCGGCGTAGCTGGATTTGAGGGTAAAAACATCAATCTGCTTTCGGTTCACAAACTCGAGCAGTTCCCTGAGCTGGGCTTTGGCAAAGTCGGCACGGTAATCGACAATGGCCATGGATACATATACATTAAAGGGATTGTGACTGCCAAGAACAGTGCCGTATTGCGATTCTATGCCGATAATTGCAGTAATGATATACTTTGAAACACCATATTTTTTTGCAGCTTCTTGCAGCTGGAGCGAGTGTTTTTTTAAGAACTGGGCTCCCTGCTCTACCTTTTCTTCAAAATCGAGGATCGCTTTGTATTCCTCCAGCGTTGGCGTGGTGCGTTCTGCAGATCCTTTAAATCGGTTATCGATATCTCCATATACTTCAAAACGGTCGTCATCTATAAGGCTATTGAGGTCGAATCCGTACTCTTTGAATTCGGAAGTCAAACCAGACAATTCCTGCTGATATTGTTCATAATATGAGAGTGTGTCAGCCGTGGGTTGAGCCACAGAAGGGCGGGAAAGCCCTCCCAGGATCATAACCGTCAAGAGTATATGGAAATATTTCATTGCAGCGTTTTTAACTATTGACTTGGATTTTTAAGCTCCGGTTGGGCTCCGCGATAATGCTCGGCAGCATTGACATCCAAAATTTCAAACCGTTTGAACTGCTTCTGAAGCCGCTGCCAGAAATTAAACCAATTGCGCTTTTCTTTGGGAGACCACACGATCTCGGCCAGTGCAGAGGCGCGCGGGTAGGCCATATATTCCACCTTTTCGCCGGACTTCATATACTCGGTCCACACATTGCCCTGAGCACCCAGGATGTATTTAGATTCCTCAGCCGTGAGCTCCTCGGGAACAGGCTCATAGGAATATACTTTTTGTAACGGCACCCAGCCACCGATAGTTAGGGGTTCTGTTTCAGGATTGGCCTGATAATAATCCAGATATAGGTAGGAGGTAGGCGTCATAATGACATCATGGTGCTGTTTGGCTGCTTTAATGCCGCCTTTGGTGCCGCGCCAGCTCATGACCGTGGCGTTGGGAGCCAGCCCGCCTTCCAGGATTTCATCCCATCCGATAATTTGTCGGCCATGCTTGTTTAGAAATTTCTCGATACGCGTAACAAAATAGCTTTGCAGCTCATGTTCATTTTCCAGGCCCTCCCGCTCGATCACTTTTTGGGCAAACTCACTCTCTTCCCATTGTTTTTTGGGAGCCTCATCGCCACCGATATGAATATATTTGCTGGGGAAAAGGTCCATCACTTCGGTCAAAACATTTTCGAGAAAGGTAAAAGTTTCTTCACGGGGACAGTAAATATCTTCAAAGACTCCCCAGGTCGATTTAATCGTATAGTCGTAATTCTCTTTGCAGCCCAGTTCGGGATAGGCTGAGAGGGCGGCCGATGCATGACCGGGGAGTTCTATTTCAGGAATAATAGTTACATACTTTTTTTGAGCATAGGCTACCACTTCGCGAATTTCATCCTGGGTATAAAACCCCCCGTATCGCTTGTCGTCATATTTGCCTGAGCCGTAATGTCCTACCAGCGTCGAGTCTCGCCAGGCGCCCACTTCCGTAAGTTTAGGATATTGTTTAATCTCGATGCGCCAGCCCTGATCTTCCGTCAGATGCCAATGGAAACGGTTCATCTTGTGCATGGCCAGCAGATCGATATAGTTTTTGATGAAATCAACGCCGAAGAAATGCCGCCCCACATCCAGGTGCAGCCCCCGGTACTCAAAACGGGGATAATCCGTGATTTCGACAACCGGAATAGTCCATTTCGTATTTTGCGGGACCAGCGTGTAATCGGTTTGATAAATTTGGGCGGGCAACAGCTGCAGCAGCGTCTGCATGCCGTAGAACAGTCCGTCAGTGTTGGCAGCTTTTATATCAATAGTAGTTTCTCCAACCGACAACTGATATCCTTCCTTGCTGTCGCCTGATTGTTGCTGTGTATTAATGTGGAGGCTGATAAGTTGTGCAGAATCAGCTTTGCCGGGCTCGGGGACAACTGCTATGTCATAACCGGTGGCAGTATCGATAGCCTGTTTGAGCTGGAGAGCAATATTTTTAATGCTGTCCTGGTTTGTGTCAGCCACGATGGCGGTATGTTCGCCGATGGTGAAGCTTCCCTGACCGATGTCCATTGAGACGGGTTTGGGGATGACAGAGACAGACTTATTGGCTTGCCCGAAGGCTGTTAGTCCCGATAAAAAGAAGACTATGAAAAGTGAGAGCAGTTTGTTAGCTAAGTTCATATGTGAATATTGTTGAGATTGTTATTTGAGCATTCACGGCTCATCGATATAGTATGAAAGCATTTTCGTTGAGGTCCGTATAATTGGTGAAATAATTTACTCTCCTTTGCCAGAGGGCTAAATAAAGATATTAAAAAAGCGCTTAATTAGGTAAAAAGAAAGAAGTAAACCATAGTTTTTATGATTAAGCAAACTTATAAAAGCGGACTCTAAAAAAATAATAAAACAAAAAGAAAGTGTTTTACTTTCATTCCATGATTAGTTATTTACTCTTTTTGTTATATTCCCAAAACAAATTATCGTGATTCGGGGGTGATTCCACGAATCATCTGTTGTATTTGATTTCAAAATTATGTTTGTTTTTAAGGTTTAAGTTTATCCACACATTTAATAGCTGATTAATTAACAACGCGTTTATGGAACTTGCCTCTATCGATTGGATC
>DATGUX010000479.1:0-7271 GCA_035300985.1 Fodinibius sp. | reverse complement strand
CCATTCCAAAGCCATTGCCAATATTGATATTCTTCACTTTTTGCATGGTTTCTGCAGGCAGATGATCGGCGCCCACCAGTTGCTGCATAGTAAGTTGCACGTGGGCATTAGATATTACTATCTCCGATCGGTACTCATCTTCATCCGTCCGTACGCCAATGGCCCTTCCGTTCTCAATGAGGATCTTCCGCACGGGTTCATCAGTAATCACCTCGCCGCCGTGATCCTCAATAAGGCGAATCATCGCCATACTCAGCATTCCACTGCCTCCCCGCGGATGTTTGGCCCCGCTTTGGTGCAGCATCGACTGCCAGCCGGCAAAATCGCCGGAAGCGGGATGGTCGGGCGTAGGCCCCGATTGGGCCGCAAACCAGGTGAGAGCCGCCTTCATATGTGGGTTTTCGAAAGCATCATCTACCACTTTGCCGTAGCTGCTGAATATCTTTTGCAATCCGGCAGCCTGTTCACCTTTGCGAAACATTCCACCGTCTTTGAACTGCCCTCTTATCAACTCGGTAACCATATTTTTACCGGAAGGCGGACTCATAAATGCTTTGAGAACCCCTTTATTAACTCGTTCCCAAAATTCGATAAACCGGCGGTAGTTTTCTACATCTTCAGGTGCCACACGGGCAATAGAATCCAGGGTGCGTTCCAAATCTTTAAAAAAGTGAATTACTCCTTCTCCATCCGCCCCGGGAACGGGATATGACATAATGGGGTCCATCTCAATATAATCCAGTCCATAGTCTTCGAGCTTTAACTCTTCAATGATACCCGTCTGATGGATCATAATATGCACTGATGATCCTACATCAATTCGAAAACCTTCGGGATACTGCCCGGAACGGAACATCGTTTCTGTTGCCACTGCACCGCCGGCCATAGCACGACGTTCTATGACCTTGACCGTATATCCTGCTTTGGCCAGATAGCAGCCCGTTACTAAGCCATTATGGCCTGAGCCTATAATAATCGCATCTTGGTTATTCATTGGTTATAATCCAGTCAATTAATAACATTTCTACGTATTTTTCGTATCCTTCGTTGGCACATAACTTTTTATCCGATAACCTGAATTATACTGATTCAACACTAACTATCTATGAATTTTTTTAAGACCCTTATAGCTTCTATCCTGGGCGTTTTTCTGGCCTTGGGATTAATACTGATTATTCTGGTCATTACTATTTCCAGCAGTACCCAGGAACCCGAGCCCTATATACGGGATAATACGGTCCTCAAAATCGAGATGCGGGGATCGCTGCCGGCCCAAACGGATTCTAATCCGCTGGATCAAATCTTTGACCAGGACAGCAATGAGAAGGTATCACTCGAAACATTAAAAGAGAATTTAACGAAAGCGCGTCATCACGACAACATAAAAGGTGTATGGCTCCGGATTGATCATATGAGCAGTTCATGGGCTCATCTGGAGGAGGCACGCCGGCTAATTCGCACATTTCGAGACAGCTCCGACAAGTTCATCTATGCCAGCACCAACGATCTGGGACTGAACGAGAAGGGATATTTTCTTGCCACGGCAGCTGATTCCGTTTTTTCTCCGCCGGAAACCTTCTTTGAGTTCGATGGCTTTTATACGCAAGTCACATTTTACGACGGATTGTTCGAAAAGCTGGGTATTAAAACAGAAATCACCCGGCATGGCAAATACAAGGGCGCTGTTGAACCCTACTATCGCAAAGAGATGTCGGAAGAAAATGAATATCAACTTACTCAGCTGCTCAACCAGGTGAACGAAACATTTGTAACAGCCGTAAGCGAAAAAACCGGACGATCGATCCGCGAATTGAATGCTCTTATGAACGATCAGCCACAAATGACTTCGCAGTTTGCTTATGACGAGCAGCTGGTGGACTCGCTTTTGTACCCGGGGCAGGTAGAGGATTACATCAGACAGCGTATCGGGCTCAAAGAAGATGATTCTTTTAAAACGGTATCCAATGCCCGTTATGCAAAGGTATCGGCTTCGTCCGCGGGCTTGGAAAACGGCTCTGCTGAGGATAAAATTGTCGTAATCTATGCCAACGGACCCATTATGCCGGACATAAACTCTGATTCTCCCTTTGGCAACCAGCAAGTCATTACCAGCACCTTTTTTGAAAAACAACTTGAAGAGGTGCGCGAGGATGAGGATGTAAAGGCCCTCGTTATCCGGGTTAACAGTCCCGGAGGAGCAGGAAGTACTTCCGACCTGATCTGGAAGCAAATCAATGGCATCAAAAGTAATATGCCGGTCATTGTTTCCATGGGCGGCGTAGCGGCCTCCGGCGGATACTATATTTCTATGGCTGCCGACTCCATCGTTGCCGAGCCTACGACTATCACCGGCTCTATCGGCGTATTTTCAACCAAGTTTAACACCAAACAGTTCTTTAACGATAAGCTGGGGCTTACCTTCGACGGCGTTAAGACACACAAACACGCCGACTGGCTGGTTCAAAATCGAGGAATGTCACCTACTGAGGAAAAAGCATTCCAGCAGTTTGTGGATAACTTCTACCAGGCCTTCATTCAAAAAGTAGCCCAATCCAGAAATATGGATGTCACTCTGGTTGACTCACTGGCACAAGGCCGCGTGTGGACGGGAGCGGATGCTCAGGAAAACGGACTGGTTGATGTACTTGGCGGGATGGACAAGGCTCTGACTATTGCTGCAGATGAGGCTGGTATTACTGACTATAAGCTCGAAAAATATCCCAAATCAAAATCGTTTTATGAGCTCGTCATGAGTTCTACCGCCACTAAAGCAAAAGCGTGGCTAAATAACGGCTGGCTCTCATCAATGATAGGTGTTGAAGAAATACCCCAGCAGCTGATGTTGCTTAAGCAGCGCTTTCCGCTGGCCCTTTCCCCTTTCAAAATTACTGTTGAATAAAAATTATTTATGCACATTGGTGACCTTACCATAGAGTTGCTCAGCGAGGGCCGTTTTGAACTGTTTCAAGACGGTCATATTAACCGGGCAAGCAGAGATGCCCCCTCATCACTCGAGGAAGAGGTCGGCCAATCCACTATGGTGGGCATCAATCCCATATTGGTCCAAACCGGGCCTTTTAACCTGCTGATCGACACCGGACTGGGCTGGGGACTGGATGCGGGCAGCAGCTATGAAGACGTTTCGAATATTCGCACCAATCTGGAAATATTCGGCCTGGATACCGATGATATTACCCACGTCATTCTCAGCCACCTGCATTATGATCACGCAGCGGGCAGCTCATTCGTCAATGAGGAGATGCGAACCCGGCCCACTTTTGCTAACGCTACCTATTTCTTGCATCAAAGGGAGTGGGAGCATGCGGTTGCACAAGCCCAGAAACCGGAGAACAGTACAAGCTACCGCATAGATGAACTTTATCGATTGAAAGCTGACAAACACATCCGGCTGCTAAAAGGAGAGCGTACAACGATCCTGGAAGGCGTCACGGCTATTCTAAGCGGCGGTCATACGCCCGGACATCAGATTGTGCGTCTGCATAGTGGGGACGAGAGCAGTTATTATCTGGGCGATCTGCTGCCCTCTTCCCTGCATTTAAATTACTATGGCATGCAACGGCTGGATACTAATCCAATAATGGCCAAAAAGAAAAAGAGGCAGCTGCTTCTGGATATTTTCCAGGAACAGGCCGTGTTGCTGTTTTACCACTCAAAAACCAGACAGTCCGGTCGACTCATCCGGGATGAGGACGAACAATACGTATTGGCCGATATCGCAAAAGAATAGAGCTTTACCAGCACCGGTCGGAGCTTTCGGAACTGGTTATATTGCACTCAAGTAAGGAAGGTCGAATGGTCAATAAGTTTTGCAGCCGTTCTGTCAATCCCTACTGATTCATTGAGATGAGGAATTCTTCATTATCTTCGGTGCCCCTCATCTTATCGAGCACAAATTCCATCGCTTCGAAAGAGTTCATGCGGTTCAGATAACGTCGCAGCAGCACCACCTTCTCTTTTTCTGAATCAGGTACTATAAGCTCCTCACGACGCGTCCCGCTCTTAAAGATATCGATGGCCGGAAATATTCGGCGCTCAGAAAGATTGCGATCGAGCACCAGTTCCATATTACCGGTTCCTTTGAACTCCTCAAAGATCAGATCATCCATGCGCGAGCCGGTCTGTACCAGCGCCGTAGCCAGAATGGTCAGACTGCCGCCGTGTTCGACATTACGAGCCGAACTGAAGAGCTGCCGCGGGGCTTTCAGTGCTTCGGAATCCACACCGCCCGACATGGTACGGCCCGATGAGGGTTTACACACATTATAAGCTCGGGCCAGGCGGGTAATAGAGTCCATCAAAACAAGCACATCATGGCCGCTCTCTACCATCCGCTTGGACTTCTCAAATACGATCTCTGAGAGCCCCACGTGGTTTTCCGGACGCTCATCAAAGGTAGAGGCCACCACTTCGGCATCCTCCACGCTGCGCTCCATCTCAGTAACCTCCTCGGGGCGCTCATCAATGAGCAGGATGATAATCTTTGTTTCGGGATTATTTTCGTTGACGGCATTGGCGATATTTCGCAGGATGGTCGTCTTTCCGGTTTTAGGCTGAGCCACAATCAGTCCGCGCTGGCCTTTGCCAACGGGTGCAAAGAGATCAACCACTCGCGTGGTATATTCGCTGGCTTTATGCTCAAGCTGCAACCGATCTTCCGGGTAGATGGGCAGCAGGTCCTCAAAATCCTCCCGGTCGTCCATATCCGTCGGGATCTTCCCATTTACTCCATCTACACGGAGCAATGCAAAATAACGCTCTCCCACTTTGGGCGGACGTATGATGCCAATGACGCAATCGCCCTGCTTCAGCCGGAAGCGCTTGATCTGCGAAGGCGATACATAAATATCGTCGGGACTGGCTTTATAATTATAGTTCACCGAACGCAGAAAGCCGTAGCCGTCGGGCAGAATTTCGAGCGTTCCCTCCTGAATCAAGAAGGGACCCAGTTTGGGTTGTATCTCCTCGAGCCGTTCTTTAAGAGTGGGTGCATCCGATTCGGGCAAAATTTCATGCACATTTTTCTTTTTCTTGCGATTGCGCCCTGATTCCCGTTTGCCCGCACTGCTTTCTTTACCATTGCTATTGCCATTATTTTGGGCACTGGCTTTATCGCGCACCGACTGTGTGATGCGATCAATAAGTTGCTGTTTGCGTAATTTTGAGACCGATGACAACCCTTGTTCACGGGCCATCTGTTTAAGCTCTTTAACGGTCCTATTGGGCAGGCTATCGATCTGCTCTAACGTAACTCCATCGGTCTGATCCGACATAATAATCTTATTCTATGAATTTGGTATGCGTTGCGATGAATAAAAAAGGTTTTATAATTCTTTTACTAAGCTGTAAAAGATAACTTTTGATCTACACTGCGAGTAAAAGGGAGTATTATCAGGTAGATATGAGTTTGACGGTTAACAAAATGTTTTCATCCAATCCCGAACCGTTGCGTAAAAATAAAAACTTCCTGCAAATATTACTAATTTCGAGTTCAATTCTTTTAGCAGTCGCCCCTGTTGGCTCTTATGGATTGGAAACAACGTCACCTGCGGCAGCCATTTTGTGATATCCCCAAAAGGCGCCGCCCGCTCTGTGTTAAGTGTATAATAATAGATATTTTTGAATTCTGAAAATTCATCCATCATTTGAGGACTTATTTTATCCCTCATTAATGATAGTATCAGTACGGCTTCACTTATATTTCCTTGGTATTGTACGGCTTCCTTGAGTTTTTTAACGGCTTCCAGGTTGTGTGCACCATCGAAATACCACCGATGGGCGCTCGTTAGCCGTTCAAAACGCCCGTAGCCAACATTTATTTTAGCTAATCCAGCTCTAAATTGTGCTATTGAAACCGGAAAAGGGTGGGTCAATCCGTGAATTGCTCGCCAAGCCAACGCAACATTGAGCGCCTGCACGGGCATTTTAAAAGGCGTTTTGAAGGAATATTCTTTATCATCGGCCCTCAGCCCAACTGTTGACGGTGCATTAAAGGCCGGCTGCAGCTCATCGATATCCAACACCGGAGCATCCCTCTCTTCAGCAACACTGCGAATTGTTTCCCGGGCCGCCGGCGGCAGTTTCCCAATTACGACCGGCCGCTCTTTCTTGATTATGCCGGCTTTTTCACGGGCAATTTCCGACAGGCTGTCTCCTAAAATACCGGTGTGATCAAGAGCAATACTGGTAATTATACTCAGCTCGGGCTTAATAATATTGGTAGCATCCAATCGGCCGCCGAGCCCTACTTCAATAATGCCTAAATCAATTGCCGACTCAGAAAACCACCAAAAAGCGATTGCTGTGCTGATCTCAAAATAGGTCAGATGGTGCATTTCTATCAGCTGCTCATGAGCTTGTAAAAAGGAGATCAAAGCCTCATCCGGTATGGGAGCACCATCCACCTCAAACCGCTCATTGAATCGCAGAATGTGCGGGGAGGTATAAAGCCCAACTTTATACCCTGCTTCTTTGTAAACCGACGCCAGAATACGGCAAGTACTCCCCTTGCCATTGGTTCCCGCCACGTGAATGGCCGGAAACTGTTGCTGCGGGTTGCCGATTTTGGCACAGAATTTTCTAAATTTCTCCAGATTAAAATCAGCCGCTTTAGTATGGTCAGACTGAAATTTAGGAATTCCGGCAAGGTAACGCTCTACCTCTTCAATGGTTGTAAATGGCATTTATGGGTACAAACAAAGGTTAAGATTTCATTCTTAGACGAAAGCTCATTACTTTTGAGGAGTTCAGCAAAAATTTCTTTCCTCTATTATGATATACAATTCGTTGGTGAAACCCTTAATGTTTCGGTTGGATGCCGAACAAGCTCACGATGCTATGCATCAATTTGCCTGCAAAGCATCCTCCAATGATCTGTTAAAAGGGCTCGCTCGGTTGATTTACAACTATCAATCTCCTAAGCTTAGTCAGAAGCTATGGGGACTTCCATTCCGTAATCCTATAGGGCTGGCGGCAGGATTCGATAAAAATGGCCATATCCCTGAAATTATGGAGGCGCTTGGCTTCGGTTTTATTGAAATTGGAAGCATAACCGGCAATCCAAGTACCGGGAATCCCAAGCCGCGGCTCTTCCGTCTTCCCCGGGATCGGGCCCTTATCAACCGGATGGGACTCAACAATGATGGAGCAAAAACGATTGTCAAACGGCTAAAAAACAAGAATATTTCTATTCCGCTGGGCATCAACATTGCCAAAACCCATGACCCCAATGTTATGGGTGATCTGGCCATCCG
>DATGUX010000478.1:0-5919 GCA_035300985.1 Fodinibius sp. | reverse complement strand
CCCGTGTTGGATGACCCTTAAATCCTTTATAGGGCTGGTTCTTCGTTAACACGTGCCATATAATCTTTGATAGCTCCTTGGCTACCACCGTCCGGGCGATCTTTTTACCGCTGCGGCGTTTTACTTTATTATAAAATTTCTTGACTGGACCATACCGCGAGTAAGCGCTGACGGCGGCTTGTCCGAAGGCCAGCCGCAGGTATTTGTTGCCATCTTTATTGCCGGACTTGTGCCGGCGGGATCCCCCGCTATTCTTACTGCCCGGAACTAGCCGGCAGTAACTGGAAAACTGCTTGTCGGAGGGGAACCGAGTGATGTCTCCAATTTCTCCCAAAATAGTCCATCCGGTGACCAGTCCTACGCCCGGGACAGGTTGAATCAGTTCCAACTCCGGGGTAAAGTCGCCCTGGTCCTCAATAGCCTCCTCCATCTGCCCGATATGACGCTGAAGTTGCAGGATCTGGTCAATGACCAACTGGGATTCTACCCACGCTACTTCCGGCAGCTGCTCTTCCAACCATTCGACCAATTGCCTGGGATATCGCCAACCAACCTCCTCGATATGTACATTATATTTGGCCGCCAGGTTCCAAACGGAGGATTGAAGTCCCTCTCGTCGGTGCACCATGCGCAGTCGCCCACGGGTTAGCTCGCGCAAATCCCGCCGGTCCGCTTCTATTTGGTGGGCCTGCGGAATTAAATCTGCGCGCAACAGCTCCGCCAGCGTCTCCCGTCCACCTTATCAGTTTTTACCTTCGCGTAACTGATAGCCTTAACCATCTTGGCATGGGCCAGCGTTAACGAGATATCGTGGGATCGAAACCAATCACTGAGCCAATACCAATTGCTCGTGCATTCGACCACCGCCTGGACGGGCTCCCCGAAACTTCCGAAGAATTTGTCAAGGGCTTTCTCGGAGACGGGTAGTTTATCCCGCCGAATCACTTCCCCATTGTTGTTTAGTGCTACATTTACCATATTATTCGAGTGTAAGTCTATTCCTACATGTATCATGACGTCCTCTTTATCTTAGAGTTAAGGTTACAATCTCTAAGGTAGGTGAGGACGTCCTTTTTGTAAATATCAGACTCCTATCGGGACGATATAAGAAAAATGGATACTCCCGGTCGCATCGGAGATCATCCCCTGCACGGCAGGAAGAGCGGCCCCACCCCCAATGGCCATAATCAGCCCTGAGTTGCCGATCTTGGTATCCTCTCTGAGTCCCTGGGAAGCCAAGCCAAAGATAGTAGGAAACATCAGTGACATGAATGCCGAAATAGCTACCAAGGCAACAACGCCCTGGACATAGTTCTTCTTCCCCCCCAGCCGTTTTATGGTGGGCCACAAGTTAATATTGTTACTTTCGGTGGAGGCCTTTGGCATCTGGGTGGAGGTGATCAGCAGCCATATCCCCAGCAGGACAAATCCGAGCGTTACATAGGGTCCCATAACGGCACTCAGCTCAGCTTGCTGGATATTCTGTAACTGTTCGGCCGACATTGCGACTCGTTCTTGTGCACTGCTACCATCCAGCTGCGAGAGGATATAAAACTTACTGATCACCACCCCGGATATTGACCCAATGGGATTAAGACTGCGCAAGGTTTAAGCGCTGAGTGCCCGTCTCGCGATCCCCCATGGCAATTATATAGGGATTACAGGAAGTCTCCAGGATCGCCAGTCCTCCAGCCAGTATGTACAGAGACCCCAGGAATAATCCATATTGCATGGCAATACTCCACGGATAAAACAGAAAAGCTCTCACCACATAAAGCCCCTGCCCCAAGAGCACTCCTGATTTGTAGTTGAATTTTTTGATAAAAACGGCAGCGGGTAATGCCAGGCAAAAATAAGCCCCGTAAAACCCCATCTGGATCCACGAGGTCTGGAAGTCAGACATACTCATAATGCGCTTAAAAGCGGCCAGTAGCGTATCAGTGAGATTGTTCGCCAGCCCCCACATGAAAAAAAGCTGGCGATGAGGATAAACGGCCAGACGGGGACATCAAAGCCTGAGCCTTTTGATGACAAAAACTGTTTCTTATCAGCCATAAAGTCGATATTTATAAATCATAAGTTTAATTATCCCCTTTCTTTTAAAAACTACCAATCGAAAATTGAGCTACAGTAACTGCGGCTATCACAATAGCATATTTTCTATACCTACGAAAGCTCAACTATCGTCTTAATAACGTTCGATTCCGGATCTAACCAACTATCGAATTCTTGGATCATCGTGTCAAAAGTTGCCCGGTGCGTAATCCAGGGATCCGTGTTGATGGTTCCTTCTTCTATGGAACGAATAATTTGTTTGAAATCAGCAGCCAGGGCATTCCGGCTGGCCATCAGCGTGAGCTCTTTCTTATGGAAATTAGGATCATGGAAAGTCACCTCGCCCTGGAACAACCCGATATAGACCAGCCGTCCGCCATGAGCTACAAAGTCAAACGCCTGCTCCATCGACTGCTTATTGCCTGTCGCATCCAGCACCACGCTGGGTAAATCGCCATTAAAAAGTGAGCGTAGCTGCTCGTTGGCCTTTGTTTCCGTTGGATCTACTCCGCCGGCTAAGTCAAACTGCTGCTGGCAAAAGGCCAGGCGGGATGGATCAATTTCCATAATTCCCACTTCAGCACCTGCTGCCAACGCAAACTGAATGGCTCCCAGCCCAATAGGACCGGCCCCGATAACAAGCACGCGATCTTTGGAAGCAATATTAGCTCGATTTACAGCGTGGCAACCAATACCCAGAGGCTCAATCAGCGCCAGCTGATCGTATGAAAGCTGATCTGAAGCGTGCAGAAACTTAGCCGGAAATTTGAAATATTCGCGCATTCCGCCATCTTCATGGACGCCAAGCACCGACATATTTTCCGCACAATTAGGCTTGCCGCCCTGCACGGCCTGGTCTTCAGGATTATATCGATATGGCTCTATCGAACAGCGATCACCGACCTCAACGTTTTCCACTTCCCCTCCGGCTTCTACCACCTCTACGCCCAGCTCATGACCCAGAATACGGGGATAACTAAAAAAGGGCTGCTCCCCGGCATAGGCATGCAGGTCGGTCCCACAGATACCCACGCGATGGACTTTCAGCAGCGCTTCATCCGGCTCTACCTTGAAGTCAATTTCAGTATTTTCAGTTTCAAACCTTCCAGGTTCTTGTAAGACAATAGCTTTCATTTCTATAAGAATAAAATTTACCTGAGACAATATTTGTATCAGAATCTATAATTTCCAATGATTTTTTGATAAACCCTGATTTACTTTTCAAATCTTTGATTGGAGCTTACAAACAGATGATTTAATTCAACTGCAAGAGGGGCTAAGAATATTGGTCACCTGATTGAATATATCTTCCTCTAATGGCCCCTTTTTCCAACTATTCAAAGAATCCTTGACTTCATCCAGATTTTGAGGCCCTAACACAACCCTATCTGCTTCTTCTATTGAAAACAGATACCTTAAGGATAGACTCGTCAATGACATTCCATTCTGTTGAGCAATTTCATTCACTTGGATAGCATTCTCTACATGGGTTCTTTGTATCCAGTTATCATCAGGAGGATTTTGTATATACGGTTCAAAATGAGATCCAAGTAATCCCATATGCAATGAAGAGGCTGCATATATAATTAATTCTTTATTTCGATATCGTGGAATATCCAAGTTAAACCCCTCCAGGGTACATGCATCCATTTTCAAGAAAGTAGAAACAACATCAAAATGGTTATTATCTACATATGGCCAAAATTTACTGTCTGGGTTCCCTCCAATACCCAGCATGCCAACAATTCCTTCATCCTGAAATGAGTGTAAAGTATCAAGGATTGTATCTATTTCCTCAATCGGTACCAATTGGGGTTCATGCAGAAAAAGGAGATCTATATAATCTACTCCCAACAAATCTAAACTTTCTTCTATACTTTTGCGCATACCCTCAGGGGAATAATCCAAATACACTTCGTCTGCTTTCTCTGCCTGGAGCCTGCCAATTTTTGTACTAATAAAAGGCAGAGGACCTTCCCACCTGTTTAAAGCTTTGCCTACGAACTCTTGCGCCCTATTATAGGAAGGTGCCGTATCAATTACCTCCACCCCTTCGTTCAGAGCATACTGAATTGCTTCTACTGATTCTTGTTTATCCACTTCTTCCCAAACACCTCCTAAACTGGAAGTGCCCAGTACCAGCCTGCTGCCTCCATCTAATTTGCTATTTATTTTGTAATCATTCTCAATTATCGAAGGCTCGTTCATTGCTACTTTCATTTAAAAAATCTTTTGATTCATAAATTTATTGATTCGCATATCACCTAATACGCTCCATAGGATTCCAACCATCGAAAATATTTTCCAGTGTATATTTTTGGGCGTCATCTTCTGTGAGCTGTTTTGCCCATGACACCCGTTTGTTCTGCCATTGACCTGGTCCCTCGTTTTCGTACTCTGCATACAAAACAGTTTTTTCTCGCTCAGGCTCGCCCCAGTTATCCCACCCTTCAGGTTTTATGATATCTCCGAGATAAGTATTCATCACAACTACCTGTGCATAGGCCCGCCATGGACGTCCAAGATAATACGAACCTTCAGGTGCACCGCCCGTAATACGACTATTCATGATCACATAACCGAACTCATTTTCCTTTGGAGTTGATGCAGCTGTAAGGTAGCTACCTCCTTTTTTGCAATAGATATCACAGTTATCAAATACAGCTGTTGAGGAGCCGAAGATAAAGTCAGTAGCTCCCTCTATATAACTATCTTTATAATATTGACGACTGTCAGCTGCGTGGGTATATAGCGTATCCTGAAAACCAAGAAACCGACAATTTACAAATACTGCTTTGTCTCCATCAACCCGGAGTGCAACAGCCTGGCCCACATCCCCCGCTGAATTTTCAAACGTAATGTTTCGCGCCGTAAAGTTATCGCCAAACAGAAAAAAACTGGAAGAGCCCGTCGTACCCAACTCTTCGCCAAACTGGTTCTTCTTGGATGCATAATCATCATAGGTCAGGATCGTCTCATCTACATCTTCTCCTATAAATGTCACATTCGTTTTCGACTGTGGCAGCACAAGCTTTTCCTTATAAATACCTTTTTTAATAAAGATGGTTGTCTTCTCATCACGGAAATCGGGGACGGCTAAGATTGCTTCTTGCACTTCGACAAAATCCCCGGTCCCGTCTTTAGCAACCACAAAATCATAGTTTCCCTGCTGGCCGTAACAGTCCGTTACAATTAGCAGTAATAACAGATAACCGATAGCCTTCACTTTATTCATAATACTTTTGGTTTTATTCGACAATTGTTGATTCCTGTACATTGGGACCTATGCTCAGATTTTCATTTGTGTTGTCAAAGGAAACATCAGACAAATAAACCGTTTCGGTAAAGGGACCAGCGATTCGGATTCCGGTACCGGCTTCAGAAGATTTCTCATAACCCAGAGCCACCTCTTCCAAGTCCAGGTTATGAACATTATTCAAGTAGAGGATTGGCCCCTTGTTTACACGCAACTTCACATTCCTCATGGTGATCTGGTCCGCATCCATGATCATACCCCCACGATCAGCCGTAAATTCTACATTCTCTATGTTGACATTTTCTACATTCATCTCGGGAAGCCCCTGGATCCAAAGAGCCGTTTTAGAATCATACGAATATATATTTCTAATCTGGATATTTCGGAATTGCGGTGTCTCTTCGGTTACTTCCGGGAATTGTCTGCGAAGTGTCTCTTTATCCACAACCTTCGCTTCCTGACCGGGCGAAGGGGCTTCCCCGCCATAGTACAGGTTAAACCGAATCGGCTCGGTGACGATATCCTGCATATATATATTATGGATGTCGATGTTTTCGACAATACCGCCCCTGCCCCGCGTGCTTTTAAAGCGGATGCCGGTATCAGTG
>DATGUX010000477.1:0-4981 GCA_035300985.1 Fodinibius sp. | reverse complement strand
ACTTGCGGAAGGTCTCCGAGGAGCGCATCAAAACGGTCGAAGAATATCTGAACTTTCGGCCAATCCGAAAATTTGATTATCTTAATCCTATCCAACAATCGTTAAATCACCGCTCTGTTGCATTAGTGACTTGAACACGGCGTTGTCTATTTTCAGTTTAGAATTAGCAAAATTAAAAAAATCATTGTCACACTTAATAACCCGGGTTCTGTGGAAAGGCCTCACTTCCATCAGCTGTACGATCGATCTGAGCCTGCGGAATCGGCCTTAGTTTGTGAAACTCCTGTAGATTACCTATCGGAGGCACCACATCCGGATCTTGGGCTTTGGCCCGCTCCAATAGCTTGTCGGTGCGTACCAGATCGAACCAGCGGAATCCTTCGCCCAGCAGCTCGCGTCCACGTTCATCCAAGATAAAATCGATGTCTTCTGCGGCGAGCATCGAAGCAGTACGAGAAGTCATAACTTCTTCTTTACCCGACCATGCGGCGCGTCTTCTTACCACATTCAGATGTTTAATGGCTTTAGCCGAAGAAGCTCCTTCCATCATATAATAGGCTTCAGCAGCAATTAGGTGCGTTTCTGCAAGACGAAAAGCCATCCAGTCTCTTGAGCCTGCTGTTACGTTAACGCTGGCACGATTGGGATCGGCGTGCTTCCAGAGTGGTGGAAAGTTGATGGAATTATATTCCTCCGGCGTAATCACCTGCATATCCTTTTCCTGTTGTTCAGCTTGCGGCATATTATAGCCGGGGAACCAAATGGCCGTATCACCAATCGCAAAATCCTTTTCTACCCCGTCAACTTGATATACACCTGGATCAATGACCCTAAAAGTAAGCTTAAAGCTTTTCTTATATCGTGAATCCACATCCCGGTCGTCCACATTAAACATCTCCTGAGTGGTGAATTTCGTGGGGCGGAAGCGCCGCCAGGGCCGGCCGAATTCGATGGTACGATACAGGCCGGGCTCCTGATCATACGGAAAGTTGAAGTAGAGGTGCGAGGAATTTCCATTTTTGCCATCTTCCGATTGATTGACAATGGGGTTCTCGGAGTACTGCACCGCCCAAATCACTTCGGCATTATTTTCGTTACCGGGTTCAAAAACATCGGCAAAGTCATCCAGCAGGTGAAAATTATAATCGTTAATAACAGTTTCCGCCAGGCTGGCCGCCTGCTGATAGTCGTCGGACGCTGCGGCTTCAGAGGTAGCTTTGGTCAGAAAAACGCGGGCCATCAGATGCTCTGTCGCGGCCTTGCTCGCACGACCAACCTGTTCCGCCTGAGCCGGTAGATTCGCACGGGCAAATTCCAGATCCGAAATAATCTGCTCATAGACCTTCGGAACCGATGTTCGGGAGGCTTCCAACTCCACGCCCTGTGTTTCTTCGGTCGTCAAGTGCACGGCACCAAACATCTGCACCAGGATGAAATAATAGTGCGCTCGCAGAAAGCGGGCTTCTGCTACCCGGTGGGTAACCACTTCCTCACTCAATCCATCGACGCCATCCTGGCCGCGGGCAACCACGGTATTGGCAATATTAATGCCTTTGTACATATTTTCCCATATCCACTCACTGATATAATCGAAGGAATCGAGTTCGTTGCTGTAGCGGTTCATATATTTATAATCCCCGTCAGCGCCCTCGCGATAGGTATCAGTTCCAAAAACCGTGGCGGTCAGCCCCTGTTCAGTTCCATAAAAACTCCGTAAATAATAATAGGCTGCATTTACGGCTTCATTGAACCCATCCGGGGTGTTATAACGAGTAGCGGGCACCTGCGTATGCACTTCTTCCTTCAGCAGATCGGAGCATGAAACAACCAACCCGGCTACCATAAACAAAACAATACATTTATAAAAGCTATTCATAATACTATCCGGTTGGATTAAAAGGTTAAATTGATTCCAAAATTCATTTGCCAGCGGGCCGGTGTAGTCGTTTCCGGAAATTCCGGATCAATACCGCCGTGGTCTTGCACATAGGGCGAAAAGATAAACGGCTGATCGGCACTGGCATAGACCCGAAGCGATTGGGCGCCCAATACATTTTGCACAAACTGTACCGGAAAGGTATAGCCCAACTGTATATTACGGATCTTAATAAAGCTTCCATCATAATAGAGGCGGGCCTCATTATAAATCGGAAATTCGCGATTGATCGTTGGGCGCGGATGTCGCGTTGCTGGGTTATCAGGGGTCCAGTAATTCACATCCTGGTTATTATACCGACCAGTCATTTGCGTATCATGGATATCACTATAAATAGTATTGCCAAAATTGGCATATAAAAAGATGGATAAGTCCACTCCTTTATAACTAAGGCGGTTGGTCATTCCTCCGCTCAGTTTGGGCTGTTCCTGTCCTATAATCACGCGGTCGGCAGCGTTGATTTGCTGGTCGTCATTCACATCACGAACGCGTATTTCGCCCGGAATCTGGTTGTACTGGGAAGCCAGGTCCGCCTGGTCGGTTTACCATACTCCAACCTGGTCATAGGTATAAAACACATTGATCGGTTCGCCAATGAACCACTCATTGCCCACATCATCTTGGCCACCTCCATAGAGTTCTACAATTTCTTCCCTATTAGAAGCAAAATTGAGGTCGGTGGTCCATTGAAAGCCGTCCCGACTCTCAGACTGGATGTTGACCGTCGAAATCGACACTTCGATACCGGTATTGCGGGTTGAGCCTACATTTTCGAGAATGCTTTCGTAGCCGCTGGTTAGCGGGAGTTGCCGCTCTAACAGCAAATCGTTGGTATTTTGCTGATATATATCCACACTGCCGGAGATACGCGAGTTTAAAATCGCAAACTCCAGCCCGATATTGGTGGTTGCGGTGGTCTCCCACTTCAGATTCGGGTTGGCTATTTGAGAAGGCTGATACCCATAGCCCAAATCTGATCCATAATTGTAATAGGTGCGATCCAACAGGGCCCGTGTTTGATAAGGAGCAATGCCCGTTTGACCGGTCTTACCCCAGCTGACACGCAACTTAAGATTGTTAAGAAATCCCTCGCTGTTGAAGAATTCCTCATTGGAAATATTCCAAGCCAAGGCCATCGATGGAAATAATCCATACTTGTGATTATCACCGAAGCGGGAAGAACCATCCACCCGGCCGGTCACCGTCAGCAGATAACGATCATCATAATTATAGTTGGCCCGCAGCATGGTGGACAGTATATTCCACTTTTCAAAGCGGGTATCGGTGCCCAGAATTCCCTCCGCAGCACCAAAGTTGTGATGCTTCATCTGTTTAATGGGAATGCCCCGTACCTGCATACTGTCTGATTCAGTCTGCCGCTCCTGAATGCTAAATAAGCCGGTTAAACCGAGCGTATGATTTTGAGCAAACGTCTTCTCATATTCAACAATATTTTCCCACGTATATTCAAAGGTAAAATTATCGGCTTTCTGTGCTGCCGCAGGGCCCAAAAATTGGGCTCGTGACCGCGAGGCCTGGAAGTCGCTGTCACGCTCATACCGGATATCCGGAGCAAAATTCATCCTGAAACTAAGGTTATCTGTAAATTCGTATTCTGCGTACAGGTTGCTCAACAACCGCTGGCGTTTCTCTTCATCCACATAGGTATTGGGTAACACCTCAGTCAGCGGGTTGGAACGCTGTCCATCGTTAATGGGCTGAAACACGAGGTTGCCATTTTCATCATACGGACTGCCCAGCGGACTGTTATCGAGCGCTTCTCCGTAGAAATTACGGTCGCCCCCATTTTGGATGCTGTAGCTTCCCATGGTGGTCGTTCCTATGGTGAAGTTATCCGTTATAGTCATATCCAGGTTAATCTGAATATTGTACCGACTGAAATCTTCCGGCGCCAAGATTCCCTGTTCGTTTAAGGCTCCAAAAGAGACATGAAACCGCGTGTTTCCATTTCCACCGGATATCCCCAGGTTATGGTTATGCCGGAGCCCGGTCTGGAGAATCATCTCCTGATAATCCATCCACTCGCCGTTATTGAGCTTTTCCAGCTCGCCCGGGTCTAAAAACTGTGAATCGCTGGTATATTCCCCGGCCGCCCGATAGGCTTCCCGGTTCAGCTCGGCATATTCTTCGCCATTCATACGATCTACCTTTCCCAGCGCTTTAGAGAACCCTACCGATCCGTTATAGGTTACCGATAAATCACCATCATAGCCTCGTTTGGTAGTCACTATGATAACCCCGTTCGAACCGCGCGAGCCATAAATAGCCGTGGCCGAAGCATCTTTTAACACCTCAATGGATTGTATACTGGCCGGATTAATATCTCTTATTCCACCAGAGATAGGCACCCCATCGATTACGTACAGCGGCTCGTTGCTGGCATTGATGGAACGGTTCCGCTTATCGTTTGTGCATTAACCGGTAAAGTAACAAATAATAACACAATCCCTGCTCCAAAAAATGAAAGTACCATTCGAATCCATTTTTCCATACTATCACCTCAACTAAATTTATAACCAAGCAAAAGGCAAGCTCTACATGGACGTGACAAACCAACATAACCGGTTAAGTAAAATTCAAAAAAATAAACGTTACCGGTTACACTATTTAATGGAAAGAGATACCTTTTGGGCTATTACGTTATCCCAATTAATCCTTGGTATTTATCTAAGAAATATATACATAAGATGCAAATATTTTATATATATGAAATTAATTGTGGCTATAGAAAATATTTACCCGATAATTCATATGTTTGCCAAAAACAGTTCGTGATAATGATAAATTTGATATAAATAGGTGCTATAAATTTTTGGAATAAGTTTTACCAATTAATCTTTGAGAACATTAGCTGGCAGCGAAATAAGTTCCGGGTCCATTATCTCATCCGCTTCGATCTCTGATATCAATCGCTCAAACGCACGCTGCCCCAAATCGAAGGCGGGTTGGTCGATGCAAATAAAGGGATGAGAAAGGTTTCGATTAAACTCACTGCTGCCAAAAGAAAGGATGGGGACCTCATCC
>DATGUX010000476.1:0-9770 GCA_035300985.1 Fodinibius sp. | reverse complement strand
GCGGTCCAATTGTTCCTCAAGCTCTTCCAGCAGCTCCAGGTCTTCAATTGGGATGATCGCCGCCACATCTTTTCCGTGGCGCGTAATGGTGATGCGCTCGTGGGCATAGGCCACCCGGTTGATATTGTCGGCAAAATCCCGGCGGGCCTGTTTAGAATTTACGGTTGGACTGCTCATAATGTTGGTATTTAATTACCGGTCGTTTATAGGGAAAATACGATATTTTCAGCAAAATGTACATTATTTACAAAAAATACAAAAATTACACTTTCATATTTGCCCGCAGCGGAACGATCTTCGCCGCCGGAAGGCATACACATAGCCCCAAAAGGGGCTTTAATCAAAAACGTACCAACCACCCGCGGCAACATCAAGAACCGTGATCTCCGGTACCTCCCCCGGTGGGGGGCGAGAAAACCTCTGCTTCACGGCCGAGCTGGTCAAGGTCGATCAAAGATTCCACCTGGACAAGATCGGCCGTTTCGCCGGTCAGGCCGGTACGCCCCCCAGGGGAGGAATCTGTTACTTATGGTAGCCGCTAAATTCAGCTCCTAACGGCCGATCGATGCCCTACCCTATACGATGGTATGCTTATAGGGGGTTAATCGAAATTTACCCCTATTCCGCTCACCTGGCGCGATTCTATAACTGGGATCCAAAATGATAAGCTACCGCTGCATGGTACACCCGTATTAGCCAAAAGTCCATCCGCCCCGGTTGATATGAGCTAAAGGGCATGATTAATATAAATCTTGATAAAGGCAAGAACGTAATGGGGCGGATAAAAGAAAAAATAGACGCCGGCCATAATGGCCGGTGACCTTTCAAGAAGCATTAGGGTGGGATGGTGGGGAATAACACAAATAATGTTTGTAACTATTTGTTATATCATTATTAGGGGATTGTTAAGGGGGGAAGCCCTATTGTGAGAAAAAGGATGTCAAATAAGGGGGTATTGTAAGAAAAAGGATGTGGATAACTATGCTATTGTAAGTAATTGGATGTCTATTGTAAGGAAAAGGATGTTAGACCCTTCTTTTAAGGATACAGACCGCATTTATTACCCCTATTGTGAGAAAAAGGAAGTCTATTAGAAGTAAACTTTTGATATCTTACAATAATTCGTTAAATACTATATCTAACTTAATATAGCGCCTCATATATTTTCTTCTATGTCCAACCAACAAAAGCAGCTCGACCTTGCTGTCCAGCATAATAAAGTGGTCGCGGGCCGCTATGAAATGACGCTTATCCAAAAGCGGATTTTCATGCTCGTTCTTAAACAAATAAAGGCCAAGGATGAAGACCTGCAAACCTATACTGTACGCGTTAAAGACCTCATTGATCTGGGAGGCAGCAATAACCTATATGCCCGCCTCCGGAAAGAAGTTGAAGGTCTTATGGGGAAACCAATTGGAATCGAAAAGAAAGACGGGGGATGGAAACTGTTTACGCTGATCGGCTATGCCGAATATTTCCCAAATGAAGGGCGGCTGGATATCCAAATACATCCAACGATGCGGGATTATTTTCTGCAGCTCAAGCGAGACTTTACACCTGTCCCCATCCAGGAGATTCTTAAATGCTCGAGCGTCTATGGCCAGCGGTTCTATGAGCTCTTGTATCGGTTTCGCGATACCGGTGTATGGCACGTATCTGTTAATAAACTTCGCGAAATATTGAAGCTCGAGGACAAATATCCCAACTTCACCCACTTCCGAAAAAATGTACTCAAACAAGCCCAACGAGACTTAGCCGATACCAACCTAAATTTTACTTGGATCGAAAAAAAAGCTCAGGGTAGTCGCCGCATCGAACGGTTGGAATTTCAAATTGAGATCCAGCCGGAAAACATGGAGCTCCCCTTCCCGGACCAGTATAAGATCCGGCAACGACTGAAAAACCAGTTTGGCTTGGAGACTTGGCAGATTAACCGCATCGTCGAATTTTTGATGATCCATTCCGAAAAACAAAAGCGGGTTACCCAACTCTTATACGATATCCAGCTCAAAGAGGCTGATGGACATATCCGGAACCTGCCGGCTTATACCTGGAAAGCCCTGCAGCAAGATCTGGGGTTGCAGGATCTACAAAAGAAGAAATAAATCTATCGGCCCAGGCCCCGCTCGCGATCTAACCCTGGAGGCTCTAGTTCACGCTGTGCGGGACCTTTCGCCCATTGTAGCGCCAGTTTCGCCGATCCTATAGGGTTTTTAAACTCCCGGAAAAACGATTGTAACTTGCCACTTTTTCCGCCTTTATATCCATCCAGGCGTTGTTCTATGGACGCAGTGATCGAATTGGCTTTATAATAATTTCCCACCGTTTTCAGCGCCTGCTGAAAATCTTCTTGTAACCGCTCGGCCTGGGCCCGCATGTCTTCAATTTCGGGGGCAAGCCGTTCTACAATCTCCTTTGCCTGCGCCCTGTGATCGGAAAAGTTTTCCAAATGATGTTCCAGGTCAGCTTTTTTGTTATGGGTACGCTCAATAAACTGAAGATCTACGGCTGCATGCCGGGCCGCTGCTTTGGCCTCGGCCTCTATTGATTTGTTAAACCATGAGGATGGTAAATCGCCATACCGGCCGGGATGGTTGCGTAATGCCTCCCCTGCCGAAGTAAACCCGTTCTCCTGGATATCTTCCCTGAATTGGTTCCAGGCCTGTTCCGGATTACGATAGATCTGCTCAAATAACTCTTGCATGCTTTCGGCCCGCTCTTGAATAAGAGCTTCTTTTTCCTGTATCTGCTGGGCTTTTTTCTCATGGCTTCGAAGGGTCTGCTGGGCGCTCTCATACAGGCCGATTTCCGTTTTTTTGATTCCAAATTTATACCCTGCCTCTTTGGCTCGATGGATCGCCTTCTGCTCTCGGTTGCGGAATTCTTGTAGCGTCTCCCCAAAGCGCTTGGCCAACTTATTGGAAGAAAAATTCCGGTGAACACTGGAAAGGTTCGCCTGCTCGGTGCCGCGGGCAAGCTTCCCTCCTGTTCCCCGATCCGCGGGCAAAATAGTAATGTCATTTACCGCCAGCCGGTTTTGCAGATCTTCCCAGCTTTGGGCCGCGGTAAAATCATCCCAATGTTCGTTTTGTACCGTCTTTTCAAATGGTTCTTTGTTCTGTTTACGAAGCAGGTGAAACCGATTTTGGGACATCGATATGCTGGGGGCATCCCTCCCAATTTCTCGTAATCCAAACTCTCGCTCGATCCCCCGGGAAAGGGTTTGCAATTCTTTTTTGTAGAATGGATAATCCCACGCGGTGCCCTGGATTGGATGGACTCGGTTAATCACCATGTGAAAATGGGCGTAGTCGCGGTCGTTATGGGCAACAATGCGCGTTTGATATTCTTGTAGTTCCAGCCCCCTCAGGAGACGGTCGGCAATCTCCTGTTGTTGGGCTTGGCTCAGCTGGTCGCTTATGTCAAACGAAACCGATATATGTTCGACCGGCTTCTCAACCCGGTTGCTTAGTTGAGCGGTTTCATTCATGCGGCGGACTACCATATCGCGATCCTCTAATACCAGGTTCCGCGTTTCGGTCCATGCTACCCGGTCTTGGTCTCCTTCCAGGTAGTCAGCTAAGCCTTTAAAATAGTTGCCCCGGTTGTTGACTTTGGGAATCATTCGTACGCATCGTTGATTTGTTGCAGCGTCGGAATGAGCTGCTGTTCAAAGACCTTTTTAAGCTGCCCCCCTGCCTTGCCGTATCCATCGGTGTGAGCCCGTTTTGTGAGCTGATTAATATTTACGCCAATGCGTTCAAGCTCGGCTTTAAGCCGCAGTATTTCTTTGGGGATATTAGCGATTGTTATCGCCCGCTTGCCTTCCGCTGCATATCGCATGAACTCGGAAAAACTGACGCCGGACTGCTCGGCTTTTCGGCAGATCCGGTCATGCTCGGCGTCGGTCAAATAGACCGGGTACTTCTTGCGTTTTTGGGCTTTGGGCTTCGGCGGCCGTCCTCCTTTATTTTGGTGGTTACTGGATGAATTGCTGGGGGATCCAGTTCGATTATTCTCAGGCATAAAGCAAGCAGTTTGACGGGAAATTAGATAGACAGACGGAGGCCGCCGCCCGTTTTAAGCACCAAGACCTCTGGTCGCAGAGTGCGCAAAACCAAGTTTGTTTTCACCGGTTTTACACCGGTGTAAAACACAACTTGCTATCTACGAGCGCTGTTCCTTATCAAGGTAGCAAAAACATTTTATATTGCCAACAAACTTTTGCTACCTTTAGGCTATAAATAATAGACAGCGCTCGTAGATCATCTGCACTGGCGGGCCACGGTTACCTTAGTCAAGGAGGTTACAATGAACAACAAGCTGAAATTAGCCGGCTACTCATTTTTGTTGCTGCTGGCGCTCGTCAACTTTTCGCTGGCCATCCTGCAACTCTTTCCAGAGCTCCTTCCCCCCGACCCCAAATTTTTGGAGTTGGTCGAACGCGTACATAACACCCGCGATAATATATCGGCTTGGATTTCCATACCGGTGGTTGGGGCGTACCTACTGGCGGCGGGTCTTTTCATCTATTTTGGTAAAAAACGACGGTCGGCATGAATCCTATTTATTTCTTCCAGATTCTACTTAAAGTTCTCAAGTTCGCTGTCCTGCTATTCCTTGCTTTTCTGGTCTTTATCGAACCGGGGTTCTGGGCCGGGATCGGATCTACGATGGTCCTTCACCCGTTATATCAGATCCTCTTAACGACCCTATTGCTGGGCGCTTTTTTATACTGGGTAACGGCCCCCAAAGAGACCGAAGAAAAGGGTACCCACGGGTCGGCTACCTGGGGAACCGACCGGCCATTCCGAAAAAATAATGAGGGGCTGCTACTCGGCCGTTCCCTGGATACCAGCTTTTCCCTTACCCCCAGCTCTGATACCTTGCTCCGCTTTAATGGAGAAGGCCACCTCCTGACGGTCGCCAAAACCCGGTCCGGCAAGGGGGTTGGTTCGGTTATTCCAAACCTGCTTACCTATCCGGGATCGGTTGTCGTTACGGACCTCAAAGGCGAAAACTTTGCCGTTACGTCTTCCCGCCGGAAAGCCCTTGGGCAAATGGTGGCCGGATTGGATCCCTTTGACCTGGTAGGCGGTAGTGCCCGGTTTAATCCTCTGGATCTTATTGATCCGGACTCAGATGACGCGATGGATGATGCCAATATGATTGCCAATACCCTGGTCATTCCCGAAAACGTCAGTGATCCGCATTGGAACAAAGAAGCCCATGCCCTGCTGGCTGGCCTCATTTTATATGTTTGCCAAAACTACAGCCGGGACCAAAGGACACTTACGCAGGTGCGGCACCTGCTGACCCTCCACCCCAATGAATTTGAGGCCCTCCTGGATGAGATGTTGGCGGGAGGAGGATTAATTCGGCGGGCCGCTGCGCGGCTGCTGCAGAAAAGCGACCGGGAGCGGTCCGGTGTGATTTCCTCGGCGCAATCGCACACGCACTTTTTAGATTCCCCCCGGATGGAGCGGGTGTTGTCTGAAAGCACCTTGGACCTGGCTGACCTGAAAGCGGGCCGGCTTTCGGTGTTCCTGGTGTTACCTCCGGACCGGCTGGATTCGTATCGGCGGTGGCTGCGTCTTATGATTTCCTGCTCCCTTCTGGCGGTAACCCGCACGCCGGGACAACCGGATCATAACGTGCTCTTTCTGCTTGATGAATTTGCGAACCTGGGGCGCATGGAACCCATTATCCGGGCCTACTCGCTGCTGGCCGGGTACGGGGCCTCCCTTTGGATTTTCCTGCAAAACCTCTCTCAACTAAAGTCCACCTATTCCGACAACTGGCAAACGTTTATTGGGAATGCCGAAGTCCTGCAATCCTTTGGCACCAAAGACAAATTCACTGCCGAATATATTGCAAATATGACCGGACAAGCGACGGTCCAGACCGAATCAACCGGCCGAAACAAAGGCACCAATAAATCGCTTGGCTCCCTGGGGTTCTCTTCCGGGCATTCTCGGAATATTTCAGAGACCGGCCGAAAGCTTATGTTGCCTGATGAAGTGATTCGCATGCCAGAAAACGAACAGCTGCTGTTTATTGGGGCCCACAACCCGCTCAAAGCCGAAAAGATACGGTACTATACCGACAGCGAATTTGACGGCCTCTACGAGCCAAATCCACAACATGGAAGTATATAGCTGGAATATCCATTATTCCTTTTATTCTCCATTTGACCACTCTTTTTTTCTTCTTCAAGCTTCAGCGTTGATCACGTTTATAATAAGCGCAATAATAATATATAACTTCTTAATAGGCATTGGCTTATAGCGAAGATCTACAGTTTCAGCGTTGATTTCAATTAAAATGATCATATAAATAGGTGGTAGGTCCTTGAGCCCTAACAACTTATGTAGAAGGTGTAGTGTTTCAGCGTTGACTTCCCTATATATAAGGTGTTTTTTAATTGTTAATTGTATGGCATGCATGAACTTAGCCGGATAGTCGAGTGTTTCAGCGTTGATAACTTAAAAATATTCATAGAAGTTAACACCACCGGCATCAAGTGGAATGTGGGTGGGGTTTGGTAGTAATTCGATTCAACCCCGGTGGTACTTATAATTAAGTCCCTGGTAAAGAAGCTTCCCATTTTCTGAATATGTTCGATGAGTCCAAAGTTTTTCTATTTTGGAAATAGCTTGCGACCTGTATAATAGCACCGGCCACGGAATGCTTTAAATACCGCCATTCGGAGCTCTTTTTTATGAATGGGAATATTTGCTTCCTCAGGAAAATCAAAACTGATCAACTATTTCAGATTCGACCATTACCTATCGGATGGCATTTCTTCCCGCTTCCAGCTGGCTGCGGAATAGTTCCTTGAGCTCATCCTCACTATCGGCGAGGCTTAAATCAAGGTCGGCTTCAAGAACTGCTTCAATGATGGGGCGGATAAATTCATTCATCGAAAACTTCCCTCCTTTCGCCTTCTTCATTTTAATGCACTTCATCCGGAGATCGTCGGCGACCTCATCGGAAAAGATAACGGTGATATTCTGAGTCTGCCCTTCGTGCTTGGTTGGGCGACCTGGCCCATCGCCGGACGGTTTCTGGGTGCCCCCTTCGGTATTTTCGAATATGCCTTTCTTTGTACTCATAGCTAATAAATTTTTTATTTATTTAAGTAATAAAATTATAAATTAATTAATTATTAATTTAAATGCGTTCAATAAATTCGTCAGTAAACGCCTCATAGTACGTCGCCCCGGTACTATCCGGCGCATACTCATAGATGGTTTGGCCTTTCCCCTGGGCTTCATTGAGTCGGGTATTAATCCGGATTTCTGAATCAAAAACCTGGCCGTTAAAATCGGACCGCACCTGGGCGATCGCATCCTTTGTTGCTTTACTTCGCATATCACACATCGTAAGCAGAATTCCAAAAAGTGGAATATCTATATCCATTCCTTCTTTCACTTTATGGATCGATTCCAGGATCCGCTGGATGCCCTGCAGAGCAAAATTGGTCGGGCTTACCGGAATTAAATAGTTATCGGTGGCCACCAAGGCGTTAATGGGTAACAGTCCCATAGACGGTGGGGTGTCTATGATGATATGGTCGTAGCGGCCGGCAATGAATTTCAATCGTTTTTTTAGGATAGATTCGCGTCCAATCTCATCGGATAATAACACGTCAGCATCAGCAAGCCGCTTATGGCCTGCGATGATATCCAGGTTATCTCGGCCAGTGGATTGAATCACCTCCCGGGCGGGATGGCCATCAAAAAGTATTTCCGCCACGCCACTGGCCGTGGTCGCCTTGTCAAAGCCCATAGCTACCGACGCATTGGCCTGGCTGTCTAAATCAATAAGGAGGGTCCGGCGATCTCGCCGGGCGAGCCCATCCGCCAGGTTAACAGCGGTGGTCGTTTTGCCAACGCCGCCTTTCTGATTGACAATGGTTGTGATCATGTAATAGTGATCTTGGTTAAGATTAAAACCTTAAAATAAGAATATTTTATTTTAATAAAATATTTAAATAATAAATTAATATTTTAATTAAATTATAGCTGATGCATTCCCATTATTTATTATCAAAGGGGGCCTAAAGCAGGTAATCTTTATCCCTGACCTGGATGAAGATTACCATTTTAAAATAGATTAAGTGCAACTATAAACTATTTTAGCAATTGAGCACCTAATGGGGGTAGGCGACTGAGATTACCCATGTAATCTCAAAATCATCTATAAAACGTTGTTTTAAGACTCTCAAACCGCATTTAGTGATGTAAGATCATTAACACTCATAACTGTATAAAAATCAATTTCTTAGAATATGGAATCATATATTTTTTCAAAATATATGGGTAATGTTAGGGGTAGGGGGGGCACCTAAATATTTTTAAAATATTTCGTAAGGATTGCCCCAAAATGATCGTACCTATAGCGTACATAATAAGCGTTTATCAGCGTATTGGAAGATGCGCCTACGTAATAACCTGGCCATTGCTGGTTGATCACTGGCAAAGGCTTTTCTTTTGTTAGTGCCACAGTAATCAGTTGTTACAGGGGTGCAATAATTCTTGAGAATTATAATGAACCTTCCCCACGGTCTTACCAATTTGGTGAAATCCAATTCCATCATCCGGGAGCGGCTTGATAATTCACGGTCGTCTTTATTGGCTCCCACGACCGGCATATAGTGGCTTGGAGCTATATTGTAATTAGGGTCAAAAGATTTAACGTCCTCCATGGCGGCATCAAAATAGTCTTTCAACTCCGCTTTCTCTTTCATTAACGTATATCGTCCACACATAGGCATTGGCTTTGGGTTAAAAGTGACCGCCAACGGCGGCCAAGATTTTATGCTTCTCGGAAAGAGGAAAATAAGTAATTATGCAAAAGTCGTAGAAATTAACACCTGGGCCATCAACCGGAAGACAGACTCGCCTCTGCCGGTTCCTTTTTCGCATATGCACCAACGCCCCAAGAAACAACATAACAATCAGCACATTCCGTTATCCCTGTAGCTACTGCCAGTAGGGGTAAGAATGAACATTAACTATAGGTTAAATACATATTGCCTAATGATTACCCAGGGCAGACGAGAAAAAGTTGCTCTGAATAAGAGAATCTCGGTATATTATGAATAGTGATTTGAAGAAAAGTGCTGCGCCAGCAGGGCTTTTGTTATATTTGCTCCCCCAATAAGGCCTTTCAGCCCTCCTACAGGTTATCAACGAATATTAACCCCACCAACCTATTATTCTTAACCATCCAAAGGGTTTATAAAAATGGCGGGGGCATGCAGCCCGGGCGAACTATTATCTTTTCTCCTTTTCCCGACGAAATATGTTTGACCCATCAACGTGGTAGTTCTTGGTATATATTTGTACTCCTAAATAAATACTACACCTAACGGCCGCGCGCGTACTATGCTTGCAGATCTCTCTTGAACCAATCGTTGGTTTTTGGGTACAACCATGGATATCTGTCGGATAAGGGCCCGTTATGTAAAGTGGAAAGGATATGGTAGAGCTAAAACCCGCAGTTCTTTTTTTATACTTGACATTTTGTTTTTGTTTAGCTCTTTTATGATAAGGGTAATAATGGTTTCGCTATTGCGCTTACTTTATTTAATAAATTAGGTGGTCTTTCCCACCCGAGCTTCAGGGTGGGAGGATCATAAAGGGATAGCAAATAAAGGTGCGTTTATAATAATCGCGCTGATCGGGTTATTCTTTTCTAAACAATATGGACGGGGGGATATGAGATCAAATAAGGTACTGCTATTACATATTAAAAAAGGAGAT
>DATGUX010000475.1:0-9647 GCA_035300985.1 Fodinibius sp. | reverse complement strand
GCTGTTCATATGGTTGAAGGGACAATTACAGATGCGGAGTCAGGAGAGGTATTGCCGGGAGTGAATGTTGCAATTAAGAGCACCTCGTTAGGAACGTCAAGTGGCAGTGACGGACATTATTCACTGGATGCTCCTGCACCCAGCGATACACTTATATTCTCTTTTATAGGATATGAGACAAAACAGGTGCCAATACAGGGCCGCAGTCAGATCGATGTAGTTTTAGAGCCGACAACTATAACCAGTGATGAAGTGGTAGTCGTAGGCTTTGGTACCCAGGAAAGAGAGAGTGTTGTTGCTGGTATTACTTCAGTTGCAGAAGGTGACTTAGAAAGAGCAGGCAATGTGCCCAACTTGGGCATGGCGTTAACGGGTAAACTGCCGGGAGTAGTTACAGTAAGCAGCACGGGCTTGCCGGGTGATGAAGACCCGCAAATTTTTATCCGTGGGCAGAGTACGTGGCAGGATTCCTCTCCACTTGTATTAGTAGATGGTATTGAGCGGCCGATAAGCAATGTTGATATGAGCTCAGTGGAGTCTGTAACGGTTTTAAAAGATGCTTCGGCTACGGCTGTTTATGGTGTGCGGGGAGCAAATGGCGTTATTCTGGTTCAAACCAAAAGTGGATACGAGGGGCAAATTGAGATTTCCGGGAGTTTTAAAAACACGATTAAAGCCCCATCCCAATTGCCCGGTGTAATGGATGGATATGAGACCCTCAGATTACGAAATGAAGCTATTGAAAATGAATTGGGTGCGCCGAATGCAAGCTGGGGTGAATATTATAATCCTGATTTTGTCGATCATTACCAGAAGCCGCAGACTCCGGAAGAACGTGTTCGCTATGCGAATGTCGATTGGTCTGAAGCGTTGTTTCAGGATGCAACTCAATCTTATGATGCAAGCCTGAGTGTGAGGGGCGGTTCCGAATTTGTAAACTTTTTTGCCAGTGCTAATTACCTGAATGAAGGTGACCTTATTAAAGCATTTGAAAATGAACGGGGGTATCAGCCGGGATTTGGATATCAACGGTTGAATGCGCGTACTAACCTGGACTTTACCATTACCCCTTCTACCACTTTAAAGGCAAAAATCGCAGGTTCTTATGGGGTGAGAAAACGACCCTGGGGCTTTTCGGGGGGCGATTATGCTTTTTGGATTGCCGCATACAGCGCTTCGCCAACACGATATTTACCCAGATATCCTGACGGGGCGTTCGGGTTTGATCCTAATGAAACGGGAGGGAGTAGTAATTCGGTGTTAGCTCTCTCACAAAGTGGGATTGAAAGAATAACCAATACCCAGCTAACCACAAATTTCGAGCTGGAACAGGATTTGAGTATGCTGGTACAGGGTTTGAATGTAAACGGGCAGATTGCAGTCGATAACACCTTTATCGAAGGCAGCAGAGGGATTGAAGACTTGTATAATGACCCGCTTAGGAAATATGTTAATCCTATAAACGGTAATGTGACGTACGATCCTCTTTACGAGGGGGGGACCCAGCTTGATTACCAGCCCGGTAGGTTATGGGTGACTAATGAAGGTTCTGTTCAAGACTGGGGAACCTATCGCCGGGTGTACTATCAGCTGCAACTCAATTATGATTTTACACTGGGTGAGAAGCATAATTTTAGCGAGATGGGGCTTTTCAATCGCACACAAAATGCAACGGGAAGCCAGATTCCTCATGCCCGGGAAAACTGGGTCTTCCGTACCACCTACAATTACGATCAGAAATATATACTTGAATACAACGGTTCGTATAACGGTTCTGAAAAGTTTGGGGAGGGCTACCGTTTTGGATTCTTTTCTTCCGGCGGAATTGGCTGGAATATCCACAAAGAAAGCTTCATGAGCTCCCTCGATTTCCTGGATAATCTCAAGCTCAGAGGCTCGTACGGAAAAATCGGAGATGACAACACACCTGGACGTTGGCTTTACAGGACGGAATGGGCCTATGGGGGTAACTCGGGGCTGGGGCTCACAGGGGTTACTCCGGCAGCAAGTCCATATACGTGGTACAGAGTACAGTCATTGGGTAACCCGGATGTGCACTGGGCAACGGTTACTAAAGCCAACATAGGTATTGATTTTGGTTTTCTTGACGGTCTGATATCTGGTACAGTGGATGTGTTCAGGGATAGACGTGAAGATATTCTTATCGCGGGCAATCAAAGAGCCATTCCCTCTTACTTTGGTCAGGAGGCCCCTACGGCTAACCTGGGAGAGGTGAAGAACCAGGGATATGAAATAACGCTTAACCTGGATCACCGGTTTGGAAATGGGCTGCGCCTCTGGACCGAGATGAATATGACGCATGCTGAAAACGAAGTTATTGAGCAGGATGATCCGGAATTGACTCCTCAATATCAAAAGGCAGAGGGTAAGGCTATTGGTCAGTATTTCTCTCACGTAGATCAGGGCTTTTATGATTCTTGGGATGAGCTTTACGCAACCACACCGTTTAATACAAATGATGGCGCTAAATTACCTGGTGGCAAATATATTGTCGATTTCAATGGAGACGGTATAGTGGATAGTGATGATAGCATTCCTTACGGCTATTCCGGTACTCCACAAAATACCTATAATACAACCGTTGGTTTTGACTGGGCAGGTTTTAGCGGGTATGTACAGTTCTATGGGGTCACTAATGTAAACAGGTGGGTAAATTTTGGCAGTCTGAATGGAAATGAATTAGCGTACAACGTACAGGGGGGGTATTGGAGCATGGATAATCGTGATACCCAGTATCCGATGCCACGCTGGAATACAACCGTAAGTGGCTATTCTGATGGGGCGACCTCCACCTATGATGGCTCCTACCTGCGGTTGAAAAACGCACAAATTGGGTACACCTTCGATTCCAATTCAGGTGTGGCAAGAGGCCTGGGTGTAAGTAGTATCAGGATTTATGCGAATGGTAATAACCTCTTGGTGTGGACCGATATGCCGGATGATCGGGAATCCAACTTTGCAGGTGGTGGTGTGGCGAGCCAGGGAGCCTACCCGACGATGAAACGGTTTAATTTTGGCGTAAATATTAATTTCTAATTTTGTCATTATGAATACGATGGATACGAAGAAATACATTTTGGGGGGATTCAGTATTCTTTTGGGTGTGGTAGTGCTGGTATCGTGTGAAGATTTCCTCATGAAATCACCCGAATCCAATATTTCTGAAGAAGAGGCCTTTGAAAATTTTTCCAATTTCCAGGGCTATGTTGAGGAGATGTATGAAATTGTTGATTTCACAAATCAGTATTGGACTAATAACTGGAATTGGGGTGATGATGTGGTTACAAGCCATGATATGAATTTCCATATTGTTGATATGTTTGATAATGGCAATTTCTGGGGATGGCAAACAGAACATAATGGATGGGATGCTTCCTGGATGAATCATTCACGTCCCCTTCCTGATCCTGGCCTTGGGCGTCGTGGCGGAATTGATCTCTGGGATAAGGGATGGCAAACTATACGCAAAGCTAATGTAGGTCTCCAAAACCTGGATCAGATGCAGGGTACGCAAGTAGAAAAAGATCTGATTGAAGGGCAGCTGCTCTTTTTTAGAGGTTGGTATTACTTTCAGTTTATGCAGTACTTCGGCGGATTACCTTATCTTAGTGAACCACTTCCGGCCGATGCTCAGTTCAACCAAGAGCGCCTTAGTTACCAGGCACTTGCTGACAGTGTAGCACAGGATTTTAGAAGAGCTGCTGACCTATTGCCTGTGGACTGGGATAATACAGCGCCAGGAGCACGAACCTCCGGGAATAATGAGTTGCGCATCAATAAAATTATGGCCCTTGGATATCTGGGCAAAAATCTGCTTTGGGCCTCAAGCCCCCTTATGAATAATGGAACAGACGAGAGTGTAGGAAGCTACAGCCAGGAGTACGCTCAGAGGGCTGCAGATGCTTTTGGTGAGCTGTTAAGTCTTGTCGAATCAGGACAGGCAGATTACGAGTTGCTTCCCTTTGAGGACTGGCATATGAATTTTTATACTCAGGGTCAAAATTGGCAGATACCAGGAGCCAGTGAAGCCATTTTCAGAGGACCGTATTATGACGCTAATGGATCAAACTGGGGGACGAGTAAGCAGTATTTCCCAACGGTATTGGAAGATGCCAGTAATATCTTCCCGACTGCTAATTATGCAGAGAATTTTGGTATGGCTAATGGGCTACCGCTCGATGAATCGGATTCTGGATATTCAGATTCATATCCTTGGCAAGACCGGGACCCTCGTTTTTACAAAACATTTATTTTTGACGGAGTACAGGTTGTACAGGGCACCATGCCTTCAAACGAGGAGCAACATCGCCACGCTAATCTTTACACTGGTGGCAGTTACAGATATGCCAACGGTAATGATCCAGGCGGAAGCCAAACAGGGTACGTCTTAAGGAAATTTGTTCCGTTAACAGCCAATAGTTTTGATACCGGACATAGTTATGGTAATAACCTCCATATCCATTTGCCCTGGATGCGGTTAGCTGGGGTATATATCATGTATGCAGAGGCTGCTGCTGTTGCTAATCAATCTGCTACCGGTTCTGCTGGTAATTTTAGTTTAACTGCTGAAGATGCTATAAACAGGGTGCGCGACAGGGCTGGTGTTCCCCCGGTAGATAGCAGATTTTTAGGGGATGTAAATAGGTTTCTGGGTGAGGTGAGACGGGAATGGGCCGTTGAGCTAGGGTTTGAAAAACATCGTTTTACAAACCTGCGCCGCTGGTTGTTGTTGACAGATGAGGAATATGCCAACAAAACAGCCATCCACTTCGACCGCCCCCCCGGCTTTGATCTTGATAATCCCAGGGATAACGAAGTGTTGAACCTGAGAGAAGAAGTTCTCGTAGAGCGCGAATATACCCAGCGGCACTACTGGCTCCCTTTAAAAACAGCGGACGTAAATGTTAGCAGTAGTTTTAAGCAAAACCCTGGTTGGTAAGATACTACTATGGAGCTTAAAAAAATATACGAGTTAAAAAACGTAGAAATGATGAAATATTTACGATTTAGGGTAATACTGTGTACCGTAATTTTTCTTCTCCCAGCTGTATTACATGCTCAGGAAACTGATTTGGGAGAGTTGGAACAGTCGATAGAAGATTCCCTTTCAAATGCTGAGGAAGGTAATCTTGAGAGAGTCGGCCCTTCAACGATACAAACCGCTTTTCGAAAAGTTTCTGAAGAAGATCTCATGGGAGGCATTTCAGTGGTGAACGTGCCAGAAATCATGGAAAAAAACTATATGGCCTATAGTTTGGAAAACATGCAGGCCTTCGCAGGAGGTTTTAACGGCAGCATGTGGGGGATGGGTGATTACTTGATATTGGTAGATGGCATACCCCGAGATCCCGGGAGTATAAATCCAGCGGCAGTAAAACAGGTGAGTTTCCTTAAAGGCATTTCTGCCAATGTATTGTATGGAAGTCGGGCAGCCAATGGTGTTATTTACATCACGACCAAAAGAGGAGGTAATCATGACCTCCGGATCAATGGTCGTGTAGATGGCGGAATAAATGTTCCCAAAAGGTATCCCAATTATCTGGGTTCGGCGGAATATATGACGCTTTACAATGAGGCGCGCCAGAATGATGGACTTTCCCAGCAATACAGTACCGAAGAAATTTACAGATATTCAACCGGAGAAGATCCATACCGCTATCCCAATGTGGACTATTATTCCCCACAATACCTGAGAGAGTTTACGAATCGGTATCATGGAAATGTAGAAATTTCAGGTGGCAGCGAGATAGCCCGATACTATACCAATATTAACTTTGCTACATCAGGTTCACTGTTAGACTTTGGAGAAGCCGAGAATAGCAGAGGCAATAATTTCAATATTCGTGGGAATGTTGACTTTGATTTGAATGAGAATATTACTGCATCGGTCGGCGCTGGAGTTATATATGATGACCAAAACGGAGTAAATGCGGACTTCTGGGGAGCAGCTGCCTCACTTCGTCCACATCGATATACTCCCCTGATACCGATAAGTCTGTTCTCGAATAATAACTCGGATCTGCAGCAGGTGGTCGAAAACAGTAACTATCTTATAGATAATGAGTATCTGTTAGGGGGTAATCAACTCGTTTCTTCAAATCCTATTGCCGATATCTATGCCGGTGGATCCAGTGAATCGGTTAGCCGCCAGTTTCAGTTTAATACCGGCATTAATATGGACTTGAAGGGATTACTGAAAGGGTTGGAATTTAAGGGGCTGTTTGGTGTTGATTATCAATCGTTTTATAACCAGGCATACAATAATGAGTATGCTGTATATGAGCCGAATTGGGTCGCTTATAATGGGAGAAATCAGATAAGCAGCCTTGATCAATTTGGTGAGGATGCCAAGACAGGGGTTCAAAATGTCAGTTCCAGTGCATTTCAACAAACGCTCGCGTTTTCAGGTCAATTCAATTACCAACGCAGACTTGATGAGGACCAGCAAATTTCGGCTATGCTGATTGCAAACATGCACCAGATAACCAATTCAGGGGAGTATCATCGAACCGGAAACCTGAATCTGGGAGTGCAGCTCGGCTATAACTATCAGCAAAAATATTATGTGGATTTCAGTGCTGCTGTACCACATTCGGCTAAACTGCCAGAGAGTAATCGTCAGGCATTCTCACCCACGGGAACACTGGGATGGAGAATAAGTCAGGAAGATTTTATGTCTGATATTACTGCTATCAACGATCTCAAACTGTATGTTTCCGGGGGTATTGTGAATACTGATATGTCTATTCCGGGTTATTATTTGTATGAGGGCAGGTACTCACAAGCCGAGGGGGCATGGTATGATTGGGCAGATGGTCTTTCCAGGACGTCGACCCATGTCTATAGAGGTTCTAACCCTGATTTAACCTATGTTAAGCGTAAAGAGTTGAATGCAGGTATAGAAGGGACCTTCTTTGATAATCTGCTTAGCGTTAGCGGGTCGGTCTTCCTCAACAGAATGGATGGCGGGGTTATTCAGGCTTCTTCACTCTACCCAAGTTATTTTTCCACTTTCTATCCAGAAAATTCATTTATTCCTTATGTCAATTACAACGTTGATGAACGTAAGGGTATTGATTTTAATATCAGGATTAGTGAAGAATTGGGTGGCATAGACTGGACCCTGGGTATGGCCGGGACTTATTTTGACAGCAAGGCGGTTAAACGCGCCGAACAAAATGAGTATGCTTACCAAAATGGAGAAGGTAAACCCCTGGATCCAATCTGGGGATTGGAAAGCCGTGGATTTTTTATGAGTCAGGACGAAATAGATAACTATAATGCTACTCAGCAATTTGGTTTGGTAGAACCCGGATATCTTAAATACACCGACCGGAATGAAGATGGTGTCGTTAACTCCCAGGATAATGTGTTCCTTGGGAAAGCCGGCTGGAATGGGGCACCATTTGAATTTGGCGTTAACCTGACGGCAAGATGGAACAATTTCACTCTTTTTGCCCTCGGTACCGGTCAATTGGGAGCTTACGGGGTAAAACAGGGTGATTATTACTGGGTGAATGGTGATGATAAATATTCGGCCGTAGTCCGTGACCGATGGACCGAAGAAACCAAGAACACTGCATCGTATCCACGGCTTACCACCCAGAGTGGAAGCAATAACTTCCGCACCTCCAGTTTCTGGATGTACAGTACCGATCGTTTTGACCTGCAAAAAGTTCAGGTGACATATGATCTTCCGGAAAGTATGTTACGGAAAATATCTCTAAGACAACTGCAGGTGTATGTAACCGGTGCTAACCTACTTACCGTCTCTCCCAACAGTGATATCATGGAGCTGAATGTGGGGGGAGCGCCACAAACCAGATTTTATAACGTAGGAATTAAAGCGAATTTTTAATTAAGAATTTTAAAAAAGAAAGAGATTATGTATAAGAGGATATTGGCCTATTTGGTGATCATACCTGTTCTTCTTTTCGTTAAGGGTTGCAGTGATGTATTGAGCCCTGCTATTGAGAATAATACTGGACTCGAAGAAATGTACGATGATGCTTCGTACGCTGAGGGTTTCTTGTCTAACGCATATAACCTGATGCCTGATAATGGGTGGGTGTTCACTGATGTTGCTACAGATAATGCCGTAACAAATGAGACTTCGAATGCTTTTCTGGAGATGGCTTCCGGGCAGTGGACGGCAGATAATTATCCTATGAATGAGTGGAGTGACAGCAGGGCCGGCATTCAGTTTGTGAACATTATAATTGCAAATTCAGATTCAGTAGAATGGGCCACCGACGAAGCAACCAGGGAGCTGTTTAATGAGCGGATGAAGGGGGAAGCATATGGTCTGCGCGCTTTCTTTATGTATCATCTGTTGCGGAACCACGGAGGCTGGACCGGAGGTGGGCAAAGTGGTGAGTTGCTTGGAGTACCAATAGTAACAGAGCCGCAGGATAAAGATTCTGACTTCAATAAGCCTCGAGATACCTTTGAAGCTTGTATGCAGCAAATATACAGTGATATTGAACAAGCGAGAGAGCTTCTCCCCACTGAATATGGGGATCTGAGTGATCCTTCTCAGTTGCCGGATGGTTACGGCAATACCGACAACGATCTGGGCAGATATAACCGCGTGTTTGGTAATGATGGCAGACAGCGTATGAGCGGACGCATTGCTATGGCTATTAAAGCCAAGGCCGCTCTGTTGGCTGCCAGTCCGGCTTATAATGCTGGTACTACCACGACCTGGGAAGATGCTGCCAACTACGCCGGAGAACTTCTGGAGCTAAATGGTGGTGTAGCAGGTTTGGCTCCTGAGGGGGCCACTTGGTACGATAATGCCTCCCAGATTAGTAACATGGGGGCGGGATCAAACCCACCGGAAATTATCTGGAGGGGTAATCTTGGAGAGAATACTACCTTGGAAGAGCAACATTTTCCTCCTACGCTTTATGGTAACGGTTGGATGAATCCAACTCAGGATCTGGTGGATGCCTTTCCCATGGCGACTGGCTATCCGATAGATCACCCAAATAGTAATTATGACCCTTCAAATCCCTATCAAGATCGTGTTCCACTTCTGGAAGAGTATATCCTGGTAAATGGAGGAACGGCTGGTGTGAATAACACTCAAATTACCACGGCTGCAGACGGGAATACCAACGATGCCCTTAACGCAGTGGAGACCTCTACACGCACTGGTTACTACATGAAAAAGCTACTCCGGCAGGATGTAAACCTCGATCCTACCAGTACCAATCCCCAGCAGCACTATTTCCCACGTATGCGTTGGACAGAAATTTATCTCGCTTACGCAGAGGCCGCTAACGAAGTATGGGGCCCTAACGGGACTGGTAGCTTTGGCTTCTCTGTCTATGATGTGGTAGAAGCTCTCAGAGCACGCCAGGGGGTTAACCAGCCTGACCAATATATGCAGAATGAAATTACTTCCACAGAGAATATGCGGCAACTCATCAGGAATGTTCGACGCATCGAGTTGGCATTCGAAGACTTTAGGTTCTGGGATGTACGTCGATGGAATATGGATCTGACAGAGACTGCTGATGGGGTCAGCATTGAAAACGGAAATCATAACATAATCAACGTTGAGAGCAGAGATTATGAAGACTATATGCGCTATGGGCCGGTTCCATATAACGAAGTTTTAA
>DATGUX010000474.1:0-9654 GCA_035300985.1 Fodinibius sp. | reverse complement strand
GCTGTTCATATGGTTGAAGGGACAATTACAGATGCGGAGTCAGGAGAGGTATTGCCGGGAGTGAATGTTGCAATTAAGAGCACCTCGTTAGGAACGTCAAGTGGCAGTGACGGACATTATTCACTGGATGCTCCTGCACCCGGGGATACGCTTATATTCTCTTTTATAGGGTACGAAACCAAACAGGTGCCTATACAGGGCCGCAGTCAGATTGATGTGGTTTTGGAACCGACAACCATTACCAGTGATGAAGTTGTAGTCGTAGGCTATGGTACGCAGGAAAGAGAGAGTGTCATTTCTGGTATTACCTCGGTTACAGAAGATGATTTAGAGAAAGCAGGCGACGTACCCAATTTGGGAATGGCGTTGACGGGTAAACTGCCGGGAGTAGTTACGGTAAGCAGTACTGGTTTACCCGGTGATGAGGATCCACAAATTTTTATTCGTGGTCAGAGTACGTGGAATGACACATCCCCGCTTATATTAGTTGACGGTGTTGAGCGTTCCTTGAATAATGTTGATATGAGTTCAGTGGAGTCCGTAACTGTGTTAAAGGATGCCTCAGCCACGGCTATTTATGGCGTGCGAGGTGCGAATGGCGTTATTCTGGTTCAAACCAAAAGTGGATATGAGGGGCAGATTGAGATCACCGGAAGTTTCAACAGTACTATCAAGGCGCCATCCAAGTTACCAGGCATCAAAGACAGTTATAATACTCTCAAGTTGCGTAATGAAGCTATTGAATATGAATTGGCTGCCCCAGCTGCAATATGGGGTGAATACAACGATCCCGACTTTATTGAGCATTACAAAAAGCCGCAAACCCCCGAAGAGCGGGTACGCTACGCTAATGTCGATTGGTCAAATGTGCTGTTTAAAGATTATAGCCAAGCTTATGATGCAAACCTGAATGTGAGGGGGGGGAATGAGATTGTAACCTTTTTCGCCAGTGCTAACTATCTTAGTGAGGGTGATCTTTTCAAGGAATTTGATAATGACCGGGGATATCAGCCGGGATTTGGATATCAGCGGCTGAATGCGCGTACTAATTTAGACTTTACCATTACACCATCCACTGAGTTAAGGGCCAAAATTTCCGGCTCCTATGATGTCAGGAGAAGACCCTGGGGCTTTTCAGGAGGCGATTACGCCTTTTGGATTGCTGCATACAGTGCATCTCCAACTCAGTTTCTGCCTAAATATCCCGATGGAGCGTATGGTTATAATCCCGATGATGGCGGGGGTAGCAGTAATTCGGTATTGACCCTTTCGCAGAGTGGAATAGAAAGGATAACCTCTACCCAGCTGAATACCAGTTTCGAGCTGGATCAGGATCTTGATATGTTTGTGCCGGGGTTAAATTTGCTTGGTAAGATTGCTGTTGACAATACTTTTATTGAAGGCGACAGGGGCATTGAAGATTTGTATAATGACCCTTTGGTTAAATATGTTAACCCAAGAACCGGCGTGGAAACCTTCCAGCAACCCTACGAGGGTGGAACACTATTTGATTATCAGCCCGGTATATTATGGCAAACCAATGGTGGTGACGTTCAGGATTCGGAAACATATCGCAGGTTATATTACCAGTTGCAGCTTAACTACGAATTTACCTTGGGTGAAAAGCACCAATTCACCGAGATGGGGCTTTTAAATCGCACTCAGAATGCGACAGGAAGTATAATTCCGCATGCCCGTGAAAATTGGATATTCCGTAGTACATACAACTACGACCAGCGGTACATATTGGAGTATAACGGTTCGTACAACGGTTCCGAGAAATTTGGGGAAGGCTACCGGTTTGGGTTCTTTTCTTCCGGTGGTTTGGGCTGGAATATCCACAACGAAAGTTTTATGAGCAACGTTGAGTTCCTGAATAACCTGAAGGTGAGAGCCTCTTATGGTACAATCGGTGATGATAATACAAACAGTCGTTGGCTTTACAGGACACAGTGGGACTATGGGACTCAAACCCATTTGGGAACCACAGGTGAAGATGCTTCGGCTAGCCCATATACATGGTACAGGGAAGCAAGTCTGGGTAACCCGGATGTACACTGGGCTACAGTCACGAAGGGCAATTTGGGTCTTGATTTTGGTTTCTTCGATGGGCTGATATCCGGTACGGTAGATGTTTTTAGGGACAGGCGCGAAGATATTCTCATCGCGGGAGGGGACAGGGCGATTCCTTCATATTTCGGGCATTCAGCCCCTACCGCCAATTTGGGAGAGGTAAAGAACCAAGGATATGAAATAACACTTAACCTGGACTATAGATTTAATAGTGGTTTACGCCTTTGGACCGAGATGAATATGACCCATGCCGAAAATGAAGTTATCGAGCGGTCAGATCCTGAACTGTTGCCTGACTATCAAAAGCAGGCGGGTTATCAAGTTGGTCAGACTCGAACCCATATAGATAACGGCTTTTATGATTCCTGGGATGAGCTTTACGGGACCACACCGTTTAACACGAATGATGCCAGTAAGTTACCCGGTGGCAAATATATTGTAGATTTCAATGGAGATGGTATAGTGGACAGCGATGACAGCGTTCCGAACGGCTATTCCGGGACTCCGCAAAATACTTATAATACAACGGTTGGTTTTGACTGGGCCGGTTTTAGTGGATATGTACAGTTTTATGCTGCAACAAACGTCAACAGGTGGATTAACTTTGGAAGCCTGGGTGGAAATGAGCTGGCATATAACGTAAATGGAGGATATTGGAGTATGAATAATCAAGATACCCGGCACGCAATGCCGCGCTGGAGTTCCGCAACCAGCGGCTATTCCAATGGCTCCAGTGCAATATATGACGGTTCCTACCTGCGCCTGAAAAACGCACAAATTGGGTATACTTTCGATGCGAATTCGGGTGTGTCAAGAAGCTTGGGTGTAAGTAGTATTAGGATTTATGCGAATGGTAATAATCTCCTGCTTTGGACGGATATGCCGGATGACCGGGAATCCAATTTTGCCGGTGGAGGGGTGACCAGCCAAGGGGCCTATCCAACGGTAAAACGATTTAACTTCGGTATAGATATTAATTTCTAACATTTTTGTCATGAATACGATGAGATATACGCTATTTAGTTTTAGTATTTTTCTTAGTGTTATGGTGTTGGTATCCTGCGAAGATTTCCTCATGAAATCACCAGAGTCCAATATCGATTCAGAAGAAGCCTTTGAAAATTTTGAAAACTTTCAGGGCTTTACGGAAGAGTTGTATGCAACGATTCCCAATTTTACCGATCACTATTGGGAAAGTAATTTTAATTATGCCGACGATATGTTCTCTACCAATGACATCGATTATTACCTGGTGGATTACTTTGACAACGGCAATTTTTGGGGCTGGCAAAGTGAACATAACGGCTGGGATGCCTCATGGATCGATAACAGTAATGGCGCGCCGCAATATGGTGGTGATGGGCAGGCTATAGAGTTATGGGACAATAGCTGGTATGCTATTCGAAAAGCTAATCTGGGTCTTGCCAATCTGGATAAGTTGCAGGGAACCCAAATTGAGAGAAACCTGATAGAGGGACAGTTGCGTTTCTTCAGGGGTTGGTATTACTTCCAGATGATGCAGTTAGTTGGTGGATTGCCTTATTTTAGTGAGCCCATTGCTGCGGATGCAACATTTGATTTTGAGCGGCTCAGTTACCAAGCACTTGCTGACAGTATAGGCCAGGATTTTAGAGCTGCAGCCGATCTGTTGCCTACTGACTGGGATGATACAGAGCCAGGATCGAATACATCCGGAAATAATGAGTTGCGTATCAATAAAATTATGGCTCTGGCATATCTTGGCAAAAACTATCTCTGGGCGGCAAGTCCACTTATGAATAACGGATCAAACGAGAATGCCGACAGTTATAGCCAGGAATATGCCCAGCAATCTGCTGATGCACTTGGTGAGCTGTTGAACCTTGTTCAGTCAGGCCAGACAGATTATGAATTGCTTGACTTTGAAAACTGGCGGGAAAACTTCAGAACTATAGCCCAAAACTATGCATTACCAGGAGGAAGTGAGCGTATTTTTACTGCTCCATACGGCGGTCCGAAACCTGGTGCAGGTGGGGCCGTTTGGAATTCTGTACGTGCTTATATGCCGGCAATCGCAGATAACCCGAAAAATTTCATGCCTGCTGCTAATTACGTAGAGTACTTTGGTATGGCCAATGGATTGCCACTTGATGCGGCTGGGTCTGGTTATAGTGATTCTTATCCTTGGAGAGATAGGGACCCCCGTTTCTATAAAACCTTTATTTATGACGGAATTCAGATTGTTCAGGGAACGATAGATGATCCTGCTCTGGAGGAGCATCGTCACGCAAACCTGTACACCGGGGGCAGTTACAGGTTTGCGGGTGGCAACAGTCCGGGTGGAAGCCAAACAGGGTATGCATTATTAAAATTTATCAATGTAACATTTAATAGGTGGGATCAGGGATTTTTTAACAATGTGCATTTCCGGGTACCGTACCTGCGATTGGCCGAGATTTATGTAATGTATGGTGAGGCAGCTGCGGTAGCCAGTGGGTCCGCTACAGGCACTTCGAATACTTTCGACTGGACGGCCGCACAAGCTGTAAACCATGTGCGCAACCGGGCCAACGTCCCCGCTATAGACAGCAGATATATGGGCAACGTTAATGACTTCCTGGGTGAGGTAAGGCGTGAATGGGCTGTAGAGTTCGGCTTTGAGAAAAAACGTTTTACAAATCTGCGGCGCTGGTTACTCTTGACAGATGACCGTTATGCAGAGAAAACTGCTATATTCTTTGAACGTTCTGCCAACCATGACCCTGATAATCCCCGGACAAATGAAGTTCTAAATCTTCGGGAAGAGGTTATTGTTGACCGTAATTATTCTCAACGACACTACTGGTTGCCTTTGAAAAGGGCGGACGTAAATATAAGCAGTAGTTTTAAACAAAATCCCGGGTGGTAATATTCGATATGGAGTTTAAAAAAAATGGGTTAAAAGACGTAGAAATGATGAGATATTTACGATTTAAGACATTACTGTGTACTGTAATTTTTCTTCTCCCGGCTGCATTAAATGCGCAGGATACGGATTTGGGGGAGTCGATAGAAGATTCTCTTGTGAACGCTGAGGAAGATAACTTTGAGAGAGTAGGACCCTCAACGGTACAAACCGCTTTTCGAAAAATCTCTAAAGAAGATCTCATGGGAGGCATTTCGGTGGTGAATGTGCCGGAAATTATGGAGAAAAACTATATGACCTATAGTTTGGAAAACATGCAGGCCTTTATAGGAGGTTTTAACGGCAGCATGTGGGGGATGGGTGACTACTTGATATTGGTAGATGGCATACCCCGAGATCCCGGGAGTATAAATCCATCGGCCGTAAAACAGGTAAGTTTTCTTAAAGGCATTTCTGCAAATGTATTGTATGGAAGTCGTGGAGCCAATGGTGTTATTTATATTACGACCAAAAGAGGAGGCAATCATGACCTTCAAATAAGTGGGCGCGTAGATGCCGGAATAGATGTTCCCATAAGGTATCCTGATTATTTGGGATCGGCGGAATATATGACGCTTTATAATGAAGCAAGGCAAAATGATGGACTTTCTCAGCAATACAGTACCGAAGAAATTTACAGATATTCAACCGGTGAAGATCCCTACCGCTACCCGAGTGTAGATTACTATTCACCCCAATATATAAAAGAGTTCACGAACCGGTATCACGGGAACGTAGAAATTTCCGGCGGCAGCAAGACAGCTCGTTACTATACTAATATTAATTTTGCTACATCAGGTTCGCTGTTGGATTTTGGAGAAGCCGAGAATAGCAGAGGCAATAATTTCAATATTCGCGGGAATGTTGACTTTGATTTGAATGAAAATATTACAGCATGGGTGGGTGCCGGAGTTATTTATGATGACCAAAACGGGGTAAATGCCGACTACTGGGGAGCAGCTACTTCACTTCGTCCACATCGATATACTCCATTGATACCGATGAGTATGTTCTCGGATAATAATTCGGATCTGCAGCAGGTGGTCGAAAACAGTAACTATGTTATAAATGATGAGTATCTGTTAGGGGGTAACCAGCTGGTTTCTTCAAATCCTATTGCCGATATCTATGCCGGTGGATCCAGTGAATCGGTTAGCCGTCAGTTTCAGTTTAATACAGGCATTAATATGGATTTGAAGGGATTACTGAAAGGGTTAGAATTTAATGGTCTGTTTGGTGTTGATTATCAATCCTCGTTTAACCAGGCCTATAATAATGAATATGCAGTATATAAGCCCAGTTGGGTCGCCTATAATGGAAATAATCAGATAAGCAACCTTGATCAATTTGGTGAAGATGCCAAGACAGGTGTTCAAGATGTCGACTCCAGTTCATTTCAACAAACGCTCGCGTTTTCAGGGCAATTCAATTACCAACGCAGGCTTGATGAGGACCAACAAATTTCGGCTATGCTGATTGCAAACATACACCAGATAACCAATTCCGGGGAGTATCATCGAACCGGAAACCTGAATCTGGGAGTACAGTTCGGTTATAATTATCGGCAAAAATATTATGCGGATTTTAGTGCTGCGGTACCTCATTCGGCTAAACTGCCGGAAGACAATCGTCAGGCATTTTCCCCCACGGCAACATTGGGGTGGAGAATAAGCGAGGAAGATTTTATGTCTGATGTTGCCGCTATCAACAATCTCAAATTGTATGTTTCCGGGGGGATTGTGAATACGGATATACCTATCCCGGGTTACTATCTGTATGCTGGACGTTATTCACAAGCTGATGGAGATTGGTTTGCATGGGGCGATGGTCAGAACAGGACAAGTACAAATGTTGTGAGAGGGGCTAATCCTGATTTAACCTATGTTAAACGTAAAGAACTGAATGTGGGTATAGATGGGGCATTCTTTGATAATCTGCTTAGCGTTAGCGGGTCGGTCTTCTTCAATAGAATGGATGGCGGGGTTATTCAAGCTTCTTCACTCTACCCAAGTTATTTTTCTACCTTCTATCCGGAAAATTCATTTATCCCCTACGTAAATTATAATATAGATCAACGCCAAGGTATCGATTTTAATATCAGGTTTAATGAAGAACTGGGTGGAATAGACTGGACCTTGGGTATGGCCGGAACTTATTTTGAGAGCAAGGCGGTTAAACGTGCCGAACAGAATGAGTATGCTTACCAAAATGAGGAAGGTAAACCTCTGGATCCAATCTGGGGATTGGAAAGCCGTGGCTTTTTTATGAGCCAGCAAGAAATAGATGATTACGAAGCTAACCAGCAATTTGGTACGGTAAAACCAGGATATCTTAAATACACCGACCGGAATGAAGACGGTGTCGTTAATTCCCAGGATAATATATTCCTTGGAAAAGCCGGCTGGAATGGAGCACCATTTGAATTTGGCGTTAACCTGACGGCAAGATGGAACAACTTCACTCTTTTTGCCCTTGGTACGGGGCAATTTGGTGCCTATGGAGTAAAACAGGATGATTACTACTGGGTAAGCGGAGATGACAAGTATTCTGCTGTCGTTCGTGATCGTTGGACCGAAGAAACCAAAAACACCGCATCGTATCCACGGCTTACCACCCAGAGTGGCAACAATAATTACCGCACCTCCAGTTTCTGGATGTACAGTACCGATCGTTTTGACCTGCAGAAAGTTCAGGTGACATATAATCTTCCGGAAAGTATGTTGCGGAAAATATCCTTAAGACAACTGCAGGTGTATGTAACCGGTGCTAATCTACTCACCGTCTCTCCCAATAGCGATATCATGGAACTGAATGTAGGGGGGGCACCACAGGCCCGATTTTATAACGTGGGAATTAAAGCGAATTTTTAATCAAGAATTAAATTAAGAAAGAGATTATGTATAAGAGGATATTGGCCTATTTATTGATTATATCTGTTTTTTTTCTTGTTAGTGGCTGCAGTGATGTATTGAGTCCTGCTAATGAGAATAATACTGGGATCGAAGAAATGTACGATGATGCATCGTACGCAGAGGGCTTTCTGTCAAATGCTTATCTTCTGATGCCTGATAATGGGTGGGTATTCACTGATGTAGCTACAGATAATGCCGTAACAAATGAGACTTCGAATGCTTTTCTGGAGATGGCCGCCGGGCAGTGGACGGCAGATAATTATCCTATGAATGAATGGAGTGACAGCAGGGCCGGCATTCAATTTGCAAATATAATACTTACAAATGCAGACCAGGTGGAATGGGCCACCGATGAAGCAACCAGGGAACTTTTTAATGAGCGGATGAAGGGGGAAGCGTATGGTCTGCGCGCCTTCTTTATGTACCATCTGTTGCGGAACCACGGAGGCTGGACCGGAGGCGGACAAAGTGGTGAATTGCTTGGGGTTCCGATAGTAACTGAACCACAAGATAAAAATACAGATTTCAGCCAGCAGCAACGGGGTACTTTTGAAGCCTGCATGCAGCAAATATACAGCGATATAGAACGAGCCAGGGAGCTTTTACCATATTCTTATGGTGACCTGAACGATCCCTCTGAATTGCCGGATGGATATGGAAGCACTGATGATGATCTCGGCAGGTATAATCGGGTATTTGGTGATGAGGGTAAGCAGCGTATGAGCGGACGTATTGCCATGGCTATAAAAGCCAAGGCTGCTCTGTTGGCTGCCAGTCCGGCTTACAATGCAGGTACTACCACGACTTGGGAGGATGCTGCCAACTACGCCGGAGAACTTTTAGCGCTTAATGATGGTGTGGCAGGCTTAGCTCCTGAAGGGGCAACCTGGTACGACAATGCCTCCCAGATTAGTAGCTTGGGTTCGGGATCAAATCCCCCCGAAATTATATGGAGGGATAATGTTGAGGGATCGGGCAGCACCGATTTAGAACAACAACATTTTCCGCCTACGCTTTATGGCGACGGATGGATGAACCCGACTCAGGATCTGGTGGATGCCTTTCCTATGGCGAACGGCTATCCGGTAAATCACCCAAATAGTAATTACGATCCTTCAAATCCCTATCAAAATCGTGTTCCACTCCTCGAAGAGTATATCTTAGTAAATGGAGGAACGGCCGGAGTAAATGATACTCAAATTACCACGGCTGCAGACGGGAATACCAACGATGCCCTCAACGCGGTGGAAACCTCTACACGCACTGGCTACTACATGAAAAAGCTACTCCGGCAGGATGTAAATCTTGATCCCACCAGTACCAATCCCCAGGTGCACTATTTCCCGCGTATACGTTGGACGGAAATTTACCTCGCTTACGCAGAGTCCGCCAACGAAGCATGGGGACCTATGGCATCCCGCTCATTCGGTTCACATAACTTTTCTGCTTACGATGTAATTTCAGCCCTAAGGGAACGTCAGGGGATTACACCGCAGCCGGATTCATATTTACAATCCATAGGGTCTGATCAAGAAGCTATGCGCAATCTGATTAGAGATGTACGTCGTATCGAGCTGGCATTTGAGGATTTTCGGTTCTGGGACCTACGTCGATGGAATATGGATCTGACAGAGACTGCTGATGGGGTCAGCATTGAAAACGGAAATCATAACATAATCAACGTTGAGAGCAGAGATTATGAAGACTATATGCGCTATGGGCCGGTTCCATATAACGAAGTTTTAA
>DATGUX010000473.1:0-5072 GCA_035300985.1 Fodinibius sp. | reverse complement strand
GTTGGATGGTCTTCATAAAGAAGCACTTCGCCTTCTGGGAATGGCACTGCAAAAAAATCCGGCAGCGGCAACTCAAATCTACAATCGCAGGGCGCGCTTAAATCATTATTTAGGTCAGCTGGACCTGGCCTGGCTGGAAGTTAACAAGGGCCTTACGCTGGAGCCCAGCCACTCGCTGCTGCGCACCACCGAAGGCTACCTTTATTTCCGCGAAGGAGGATATGAAAAGGCCATACCCATTCTGGAAACCGTCATTGAGGAAGATCCCAAGCGCCGGGTTACCTATCCTACCCTTGCCATGTGTTACGTTCGCATCGGCGAGACGGAGAAGGCCCAAAGTCTTATCACTGACGAACTGCTGACGATTGCCTCTACCGATTGTGAGATGGCTTTTCGGCTGTCCTCCTATTTTGTTGTCGCTGACAACCCGACCGAAGCTCTCCACTGGCTGCGCAAGGCCATTTACCAGGGCTATGAAAACTATCCCTGGATCGCTGAAAATCCCGTTTGGAAGGAAATGCGTGATAATCAGGATTTTCAGGATATACTTGCTGATCTGGAACGGGTTTATAAATCGAACCGTATCCGCTGGGAGAAATTCCTGGACAATTTTTGGGAGTAATGATTTAATTTGCAAAACCCATTACTTAAAATATCACTTCTTAAAAAAACAACTCATACAGTTTAAAGGGAGTTCCGCTCGCGCGTCAGGGGTAGAACTCCTTCCGAATAATGGGTTTTGCATAGAATTCTAAAAGAAATAATAGTCTTTGGGATTCTATCCACGAGTCTACGATCAGTATTCACCCTCTTAATGCCCCAAAAACTAAATCACCTAATCACCAATAACGAATCCTTAACCCGACTTGCCTTGCTCCGGTCCCGGGACTATTTTTAAGATCTTTTGAAATGAAAATACGGCTGGCTTTGTTAGCTTGAACAATACTCACACTGGCTTAACTCTTTTCCGCTATTTCAACGCATGGATAGATTACGAAATGCCTCTAAAAAACCGATTGCTCAGTTGCTGCAGTATATGCAGCCCTACCGAAAGAAAGCCACACTGGCTACCCTCTACTCGGTACTAAACAAACTTTTTGATCTTGCACCGCCCATCCTTATCGGAGCAGCCGTCGATATTGTCGTTAAAGGCGAGGACAGCCTGGCCGGACGGCTGGGCATCACCGACCCGGTTAACCAACTACTCGCCCTGGCGGGACTTACCGTCATCGTGTGGATACTGGAGTCGGCCTTCCAATATCTGTTTCAAGTATATTGGAGAGATCTAGCCCAGCTGATCCAGGACAGTCTTCGCAGGGATAGCTACCGGCATCTGCAGGAGCAACAGATGGCTTATTTTGAGGACCGTCCTTCCGGCGACCTGATTACGGTGCTCAATGATGATATTAATCAGCTGGAGCGTTTTTTAGACCATGGCGCTAATGATCTGATACAAGTCATTATAACGGTAGTCGTTATTGGCTCCATCTTTATTTTCTCAGCTCCCGAAATTGGCTGGATGGTGCTGGTGCCCATGCCCTTTATTATTTGGGGCTCTGTATGGTTCCAAAAGAAGCTGGCGCCCCGCTACAGCACCATGCGCGAATGGGCGGGCCGTATAAGTTCCCAGCTGGTGAATAATCTGGGCGGCATGGCAACCATCAAAAGCTTCGGCACAGAACACTATGAAAACCGCCGTATTGGCCGTCTTTCTGAGGGTTATAAAAAAGCCAACCAGCGGGTCATTCGCCTAAGCTCGGCCTTTGTGCCACTCATCCGGATGCTCATTATGGCGGGCTTTATCGGGATCCTTATCTTTGCCGGATTTAAGACGCTGAACGGACAGATGGAAGTGGGCCTGTACAGTATCCTGATCTTTGTTACCCAGCGGCTGCTTTGGCCACTAACCCGCCTGGGCGAAACCTTTGACCTGTACCAACGGGCTATGGCCAGTACCCGTCGGGTGATGGAGCTGCTTAAAACCGAACAGAAATTGCCTGATGGTAACCATCCTCTTGATCCGCAGCAGGTTGAGGGCGAATATCAGTTCAATCATGTTGACTTCAGCTACCGATCCGGCGGACAGGTGCTGCGGGATCTTGATATGACCATTTCTCCCGGGCAAACCGTCGGGATTGTGGGCGCTACCGGTGCCGGAAAAAGCAGCCTTATCAAACTGCTTATGCGCTTTTATGACGTCAGCAGCGGGCAAATATTACTCGACGGACATGACCTGCGGAGCTATAAACTCAGTGATTTGACGCATGCCGCAGGGCTGGTCAGCCAGGATATTTTTCTATTCCACGGAACTGTCGCTGAAAATATTCGCTACGGTACCTTTTCTGCTTCTCAGTCCGAAGTAGAACGCGCCGCTAAACTTGCAGAAGCACATGACTTTATCCTGCAACTGCCCAACGGATATAAAACTACGGTAGGCGAACGCGGTCAAAAACTATCCGGCGGACAGCGCCAGCGTATTTCCATTGCCCGGGCACTCCTTAAGGATCCGCCCATCCTGATACTTGATGAGGCCACCTCAGCCGTGGATAACGAAACCGAAGCCGCCATCCAGCGCTCCCTTGCCAACATCTCCGCCAACCGAACCACCATCGTCATTGCCCACCGGCTCTCTACCATCCGTCATGCCGATAATATCTTAGTGCTGGATGACGGCCGGCTGGCTGAGTCGGGCACTCACGATGAGCTTATTGCCCGGGACCAGATCTACCGGCAGCTGTGGGCGGTGCAGTCAGGTGAGGTCTTTGCCTGACGACCGCTTTTTATCTACTTTAAAATAAGCGAGAGTGTTAATTACAGATAGGTATTGTCTTTATGATTTTTATGAGACGATAAATAAAATGTGCCTTTGCTTTCAGCAATCATCCGTCAGCTATTAGATGTCGAAACTGAGCTTTTATCTGAAAGCTGAATGCTGGCAGCTAAAAAAGTCTGAATCTATCTTTAGCTAACACTCTCAAATAAACCTATTGGTTGTAAAAAATTGTTGATGAAACAGATGCTATACCATTGGTCCTCTCCCATCGGCTGGCTGCAGATTAAAGCTGATAACAAAGCGCTGCAAGCTATTCACTTTTTAGAACAAAAACCGGGCAAGGATAATCCTCAACCAAATGATATTATCCGTCGCACCATAACCCAGCTGGAGGATTATTTCATCGGTTCGCTGAAGGAGTTTTCTCTTCACCTGGATCCCCAAGGCACAGACTTTCAGCAAACGGTCTGGCAGCAGCTTTGCAACATCCCCTATGGACAGACATCCAGTTATGGACAAGTGGCTGAGATGCTGGGCGATGCTAAAAAGGTGCGTGCTGTGGGTCGTGCCAACGGCCAAAATCCAATCTCTATCGTCATCCCCTGCCATCGCGTGATTGGAGCCAACGGAGATCTGATTGGCTATGGCGGCGGCATAAAGCGCAAGCGCCGGCTGTTGCAGCATGAAGGCGCGCTATTGTTATAGTTAATAATAACGCAGCTTGCTTGATAGTTGGCTGGCCCTCCTTTGCATCCCCTTATGAGTTCCGAATCAAAAAAGCTTCTATAAAAACATTCCTCCGGCCTAAATAAATTTTGCTGGGAAAGTGACCGAATCCGGAACGACCATAAGAAAATACGAGAGATTTATTGCTAAGAACTATCATCAATAAGAAAGGGGGCTTCCTTAAAGTATTTTTACTTTCCCTTCTCCTCCCAATGCTTACATTGGCTGTAAGCCAAATTTTGAACAAGTCCAATGCCATGATCCCGCATCACACCTTTACTGCTCTCATCTTTATACTGCTTCTAAGCGTTTCAACAACTCAGGCACAAGTCCAGCAGGCCCCTGAGCGAAGTATGGGCGGGGGTCCCTTTGACCGACTCATCATCCGCGGCGTGATGCTGGTAGATGGCACCGGCGCGCCCCCGCAAGGCCCGGTGGATGTAGTAGTTGAAGGCAACCGTATTGCTTCCGTCCAGTCGGTAGGCTATCCGGGTATGCCGATCAATGAAGAACGCCGCCCTAAGGCTGATGAAAATACGGAAATACTGGAGGCCGAGGGCATGTACCTGCTGCCCGGCTTTATTGATATGCATGCCCACACCGGCGGCGTAGCCCAGGGAACGCCCGCTGAATATGTGTATAAGCTCTGGATGGGCCACGGCATCACTACCATTCGGGAGCCGGGCTCCTTTAACGGCATGGACTGGACCCTCCGCCAGAAGGAGCGCAGTCGAAAGAATGAGATAGCGGCTCCGCGTATGTTTGCCTATATCGGCTTTGGCATGAATCACGACGGCCCCATCACCACTCCCGAGGAAGCTCGCCAATGGGTGCAGATGATTGCCGATAAGGGCGCCGACGGCATCAAATTTTTTGGAGCTTCCAAACCGGTCTACGCCGCCGCCATTTATGAAGCTAATGAACTGGGGCTGGGCACGATGACCCACCATGCCCAGACGCGGGTGGTTTACAATAATGCCCTTGAATCAGCCCGCCTGGGACTCACCAGCATTACGCACTGGTACGGTATTCCCGAAGCCCTTTTTACGGATCAGGTTATCCAGGACTATCCGCTGGACTACAACTATAATAACGAACAGCATCGCTTTGAGGAAGCCGGCAAACTCTGGAAACAGGCCGCCAAACCCTACAGTGACAAGTGGAATAACGTGATGAATGAAATGCTGGAGCTGGATGTTACGCTCAATCCCACCTTCACCATTTACGAAGCCAGTCGCGATTTAAGTGCTCAGCGCCGCGCCGAGTGGCACGAAAAGTACACCCTTCCCTCGCTCTGGGAATACTACAAACCCAGCCGCATCTCCCATGGAGCTTACTGGCTCAACTGGGGTACCGAGCAGGAAGTAGCATGGAAGGAGAATTTCCGGCTGTGGATGACCTTCGTCAACGAGTTCAAAAACCGCGGAGGACACGTGACCCTCGGTTCCGATGCCGGCTATATCTATAAGCTGTACGGCTTCGGGTATATCCAGGAGATGGAGCTTTTTCGCGAGGCGGGCTTCCATCCGCTCGAGATCTTCCGGTCGGCCTCACTGAAAGCGGCCGAAGTACT
>DATGUX010000472.1:0-8346 GCA_035300985.1 Fodinibius sp. | reverse complement strand
ATTGATCCCTCCAAGGTGCGCACCGGCGGGGCTCTGCTGGGCGATCGCATCCGGATGAACAGCCTTGATCCCGATCGCGTGTATATGCGCAGCATGGCTACGCGTGCCACGAACCGGGCGACCAGCAAATCGGTGAAGGGCGCCATTCAAATATGTCAAACGGCCGGTTATGATTTGGTCATTGTGGAAACCAGCGGAATTGGCCAGAGCGATTCCCAAATTGTGGATATTTCTGATATTCCGTTATACGTCATGACCAGCGAGTACGGCGCGGCTACCCAGCTGGAGAAGATCAATATGCTGGACCTGGCTGAGTTGGTAGTACTTAATAAATTTGAAAAGAAAGGCTCGCTTGATGCTCTTCGTGATATCCGAAAGCAGATGAAGCGCAATCGCGGAGAATGGGATAAAGATGTGGCGGATATGCCCGTTTATCCTACCATAGCTGCGCAGTTTAATGACGAAGGAGTCAACCGACTCTTTAAGGCTTTGGTAGATGAGATTAACCGTCATTATGACCTGAGCTGGGAAACCGGTATGTACACCAATCCCGAGCCGGCTGAAGATATTCAGGCGCAGGCTATTATTCCCGGCAAGCGGCAGCGTTACCTGTCTGAGATTTCTGAATCGATCCGCGATTATCACCGCTGGGCCGAAAATCAGGAGAAGATAGCCCGGCGGCTTGGTCAGGTGGAAGGGACACTGGAGCAGGTGGATCGATGGGAGCCGGAGGGACGTGAAGAGTTTGAGGACCAGCTTGCCGAGATGCGCGATCATTGGCTCGGTAAACTCGATTCGCGCTGTAAAAAGATTCTGGAAGGCTGGGACGAACTGTATGAAGAGTATCGCCAGGAGTATGTGGATGTACAGATACGGGATAGAACGTTTAAGAATAAGATGTTTCGGGAATCGCTCAGCGGACTGCAAATTCCGCGGATTGCACTGCCTAAAACGGAAGATAAAGGGGGACAGCTCAAATTTGCCCTTAAAGAAAATCTGCCGGGCTACTATCCCTTCACGGCCGGTGTTTTTCCATTCAAGCGAGAGGGCGAAGATCCCACGCGCATGTTTGCCGGTGAGGGTACGCCCGAGCGCACAAATAAGCGATTTCACTATCTGAGCGAGGGCATGCCGGCGGCGCGGCTGTCTACGGCCTTTGATTCCGTAACACTCTACGGCGAAGATCCCGATCCACGTCCCGATATTTACGGGAAGGTGGGGAACTCCGGCGTTAGCATATGCACGCTTGATGATATGAAAAAGCTCTACTCGGGCTTTGAGCTAAGCTCATCCAAAACATCAGTTTCGATGACCATCAACGGTCCCGCTCCCATGATTTTGGCCATGTTTATGAATACAGCCATTGATCAGGAAGTAGAGCGCTATCTTAAAGAAAATGATCAATGGAAGGAAGCCAAGCAGAAAATTCAGCAATATTTCGAGGGAAAAGGCGTGGAGGCGCCCGGATATCACGGAGAACTACCCGCTACTAATGAAGGATTTGGACTGGGACTACTGGGCATTACCGGCGACAAATTACTTGATGAAGAAACCTACAGTGAGATCAAAGAAAAAGCACTGTCGGTAGTGCGCGGCACCGTGCAGGCAGATATTCTTAAAGAAGATCAGGCACAGAATACCTGCATTTTTTCTACCGAATTTGCTCTGAAGATGATGGGTGATATCCAGCAGTACTTTACCGACCACCGGGTGCGTAATTACTATTCGGTTTCTATATCGGGTTACCATATTGCCGAGGCCGGTGCTAATCCTATCACACAGGCCGCCTTTACGCTTGCCAACGGCTTTACCTATGTAGAGTATTATCTTTCGCGCGGCATGGATATTGATACCTTTGCACATAATCTGTCCTTCTTTTTTAGCAACGGATTAGATCCGGAATATGCCGTGATCGGACGCGTAGCGCGGCGCATCTGGGCAATAGCCATGCGCGAGAAATACGGGGCAAGTAAGCGTTCACAAAAGCTGAAGTATCATATCCAGACCAGCGGACGTTCGCTGCATGCCCAGGAGATCCAGTTTAATGATATCCGCACGACCCTGCAGGCGCTGTTGGCTATCTATGACAACTGCAACTCATTGCATACCAATGCCTACGATGAAGCCATTACGACGCCCACCGAAGAATCAGTACGTCGGGCACTGGCTATACAGCTGATTATCAACAAGGAGATGGGCACGGCTAAAAATGAGAATATCAATCAGGGCTCCTACTTTATTGAGGAAATGACGGACCTGGTTGAGGAAGCCATTCTGACCGAATTTGACCGCATCACCGAACGCGGAGGCGTACTGGGAGCGATGGAGAATATGTATCAGCGGGGCAAGATTCAGGATGAAAGTCTTTACTATGAATCCAAAAAGCACAGCGGCGAATTGCCCATTGTTGGCGTCAATACTTTCCAGAATGAGGATACAAAGTCAACCGAGGAGGAGAAGGAGGTGGATCTGATCCGCTCGACCGGCGGAGAAAAAGAACAGCAAATTGAAAACCTGAAAGCTTTCTGGAAGCGCAATGAAGATGAGTCAGCGGCAGCTATTGAGCGGCTCAAAGAAGTAGCGCGCAATGAGGGCAATCTGTTCAAGGAGCTGATGGAAACGGTGAAGGTGGCTTCACTGGGACAAATTTCACAGGCTCTGTATGAAGTGGGCGGCCAATACAGGCGTAATATGTAAAAGAACTCATGGTTGAACTTATCAAATGGCTTTTCAATGACTGCAGACGGATGGGAAAGTATTTCAAAAGTTTCTGAAAATAAAACCCTTATTAATTATTAGTGATGAATAAGTATTGTATTGTTCTTATCGTATTGTTTTGCCTGCCTTTTGCAGTGAGTGGTCAGATTACCGATTTCAAAGCCCATAGTTATGAAGACAGTCTTGGCAAAACGCTGAATTACCGCCTGCTAAAACCGGCCCATTATGATTCCACCCAATCATATCCGCTGGTTCTTTTTTTGCATGGCGCGGGAGAGCGGGGCAGCGATAACTTTAGTCAGCTAAAGTGGGGAGCAGCTCATTTTGCGGACCCTGAAATGAGAGAAAAATATCCTGCTTTTGTCTTGGCCCCGCAAGTGCCGGAAGGGGAAGTCTGGTCAAGCTTGCCCTCTGCTGAAGAGCCCTCTGTCTTCTCTGCGGAAATGCCGGAGCAGCCAACGCGGGTCATGCAGCTTACGATTGAGCTGCTGGAAAAACTATCACAAAAATATAATGTTGACAGCCATCGGTTATATGTCACCGGACTTTCTATGGGTGGTTTTGGCACTTTTGACCTTATCGAGCGTTATCCCCGCAAATTTGCTGCTGCGGTACCCATTTGCGGAGGAGGAAATCTTTCGCGGGCTTTTTTATTAAAGGATCAGCCGCTATGGGTTTTTCACGGAGCGCAGGATCAGGCGGTGGATGTGCAATATTCCCGGGCCATGGTTGATGCCATTCAGCTGGCGGGCGGACATCCCGGATTTACCGAATATCCCGACGCAGGACATATCGGCGCCTGGGTGAAAACGTATCGAAATCCCGAGCTCTATAAATGGATGTTTAGCAAGGAACTGACTGAGCATCCATCGCGTATGCAGTAGCGGTTATTCTTTTTTGGGTTCTATTCTTCCCAAGTCGAATCTAATCACTTCAAAAGCCGGATAGAAAAAATAAAGGTATTTTATGGAATGGGCGCTTTATTAAGTCAGCTGGAAATCGCTGACTGATATTCAGTCGAGATAAGGCCGTATAATCCGTTCCCAAAGGTCATAACCTTTGGCATTCAGATGCAGCATATCTTCGGTGAAAATGTCGGTGCGGATTTCTCCATCCTCGTCAAGCATAGCATGGAATATATCTGCATATCGAATATTTTGGGTCTCCTTACTGTAGGCTTTGATCAGTTGATTGGCTTCCTTCATCTCTTCAAAAAGATCGATGCGGGAGGGCGAGGGTTTAATGCTAATAAAAACCAATTCTGTTTCGGGAAGTCTTTCTCTACTTCGTTTCACAAAAGCCTTGAAATCCTGCAGCACTTGCTCCGGCGAATTACCGGCATTGAGATCATTGTCACCCTCATAAATAAATATTTGGCGCGGCTTGTAGGGATATACAATCTGATCGTCGTACCGCAGCAAATCGGAAAATTGAGACCCGCCAAAGCCCCGGTTAATAACTTCTTTATTTGAAAAGTCTTCTTTCAGTGTAGTCCATTGGCGAATAGATGAACTCCCTACAAACAGAATGGCATCTTTGGGAGGCATTTTTTGCCGGTCGGCCTTTTTAAAGGCTTCGATCTCCTCAGCAAAAGGTTGTGAAGCGGTATCCACAGCACTTTGTTGAGCAGAAGCAACCAAGCTCAATGCCAGAAAATATAAAAATCCGGCCAAAAACAATTGTGTTGGAATGGTGGAGAATTTAGATAGCATAAATGTAACCACAAGTTATTTATTGATTAAGCTCAAGAACGGTTAGCACCGGCAGATGATCAGAGGGATAATAGCCATTCTTGAATGCAGCAATGACGGCATATTTTAGTACATCCACCTGATCATTGGTGAAAAGGTAGTCAATTCTATTTTGATTTGAAGTATCGGCAACGCTAAAACCGTTGAATGTAAAGATCGGACCTATCGGGGGAAGGGTTGTTTCCGTGTAGGCATCCGTTAAAAAAGAGGAATTGAGAATGTGGTAGGGTTCTGTGTCGTCCGTAATATTAAAATCGCCCGTCAGCACTACAGGGTTATCTCCCGCTATCCTCTGGATAGTTTCTATGATTATTTTTGCACTTTCCAGCCGTGCAGTATCGCCAACATGGTCAAAGTGGGTATTAAACACAAAAAGGTGCCGGCCGCTGGATTTTAGCTTAAACTTAGCCCAGGTCAGGATGCGGGGCAGGGCAGCATCCCAGTTTTTACTGGGCACATCCGGTGTTTTGGAAAGCCAGATGGTGCTGTCGGAACCGGCCACCAGCTTTACTTTGGTAGTATCGTAAAGAATAGCTGAAAATTCTCCTTCCCGCTTGCCGTCCTTTCGTCCCTTTCCGATCCAGCGGTAGCTGTGCAGATTATAGGCAAGGTCCTCCAGCTGATGGAAGAGTGCTTCTTGTGTTCCGACAAATGCCGGCTCATAAAATTGAATAAGAGTTGCTACTCTCTCTTTACGGTTGTCCCAGTTATTGGGTGCATCATTGGGATTAGCATACCGTACATTATATGACATGACCGTTATCTGAGCATTTGCGGTGGGGATGCCGGTTGCTGTAATGATCAACAAAATAGCTGATCCCAGAGTTAATAAGCTGAAAGCAAACCTCATAAGCATAGTGTTGATTGAGAAGGAGAATGCATTCATTCTCCTTCATTTAGCAAGGTTGTTCTATTATGAATGAGTAACGACATCCAATGCCGTATAACTATATTTCTGAAACATCATATTCAATATTTTCCGGCTTAAATGTAAGGTAATAGAAGACGAATACACCCAGAGCGAATATGCCAGGAATAATCCAAATCATGAACCAGTTATAATTTCCGTTTGCCATTTGATAGGCATCATAAATCCATCCGGCCGCATAAAATCCAATTAACATGCCAATGCCGTAGGTTGCTAAGGTTATCAGGCCCTGGGCTGAGCTTTTGAATTTCTTTCCGGCTTTTGAGTCGGTATAAATTTGTCCGGCCACAAAAAAGAAGTCATAGCAAAGTCCGTGCAGGGCAATTCCAATAATTAACATAAATAACAGAGAGCCGCTGTCTCCAAAGGCAAATAGTGCGTATCGGGCGGCCCATGCAATCATGCCGAGGAGTAAGGTCTTTTTGATTCCAAAGCGAGTCAAAAAGACCGGTATCAGCAACATAAATAAGGCTTCCGAAGCCTGCCCGATGGTCATAATTCCCGTAGCATTTTCTACATCCACGGCCACCAGGAAGGGATTGGCAATTTGGTAATAAAATGCCAACGGAATACTTATAAGGATAGAAGCAATCACAAAAATTAAGAAGTTACGATCTTTTAGCATGCCGAGGGCATCAAGGCCCAGTAATTCCTTTACGGACACATCCTTTTCTCTGTCGACTGTGGGCGGGGTCTTGGGCAGCGTAAAACTATAAAGACCTAAAATGGCTGAGACCACCGCTCCCATCATAAAGGTGTTTGCCAAATATCCTTGTTCGATTGCTTCAGGAGAATCCCATGAAAAAACATAACTGATGAAAAGCCCCGCTACAATCCAGCCGATGGTTCCCATAACCCTTATTTTAGCAAAATCCTGAGAGGGATCTTTCATTTGCCGGAACGAGATTGAGTTTACCAGCGCAAGGGTAGGCATAAATAAAATCATATACACCAGTACATAGGGATAAAATATGGCAAAGTCGGTTGCACTGGCCATTAAATACATCAACACGGCCCCGATAAGATGAATAACCCCTAATATACGTTCAGCATTAAAATATCGGTCAGCAATAAGCCCCACAATAAACGGAGCAATAATGGCGCCCCAGGATTGGGTGGCAAAGGCTGAACCCATCTGGGTGCCCGTAGCATTGAGGTTGCTTGCCAAAAAGGTACCGAGCGTTACAAACCAGGCTCCCCAGACGAAGAATTCCAGGAACATCATAACGCTTAGTTTTGTCTGCAGTAGTTTATTCATAGAACATCTTATATTTAACGTTATTCCAATTTATTTAAACCTAATAATACCATGAACAGGGCTGTTGCCTGTTAGGTCCACCATGTGATTAAGGTGTGGCAGTAAGGGTTATTATATAGTTGAAGCTGTTGATTTCTTTTAAGTATGTGATTTTTTTAGCTAAATATTTGTAAAAAGAATTTACATCAAAATGAAAAAAAATATGAAGCATAGGTTGCATCCCCCAAATCTTTTATTACCTTATATACGAAATTAAGTTTATCGAATAAAGCTTAATTCTATGGTGAACAAAAGAAAAAGCAAAATTTTTGCTGTTTTAAGTTACTAATACTAACACAAAATTTGAATAAAAGGGAAACTAATGGATAGGAAACAATTTTTACAGCTTGGGGGATTAGCAACGATAACAGCTGCAGTACCGGGACTGATGACGGCTTGTGGCTCAAAATCGGTTGGTAAAAGTGATCTTTTTTTTGATATCTCGCTGGCGGAATGGAGCCTGCACCGGACACTTTTTGATGGTCAGCTCGATCATCTTGACTTTCCAGCGACCGCTAAAAATGATTTTGGCATTATGGCCGTAGAGTATGTAAATCAGTTTTTTAAGGATAAGGCAAAAGATACATCATATCTGGATGAGATGAACACACGATGTGATGATCTTGGCGTTGACCAAGTGTTGATTATGATTGACGGAGAAGGCGCTTTGGCTGCTTCGGATGAGGAGGAACGAAATGAAGCTGTTGAAAATCATTATAAATGGGTGGAAGCTGCCAAGCACTTGGGGTGTCATTCTATCCGTGTTAACGCGCGCGGAAATGGTTCGCCGGATGAACAGAAACAGTCGGCCGTTGCAGGTTTAGGAAAGCTGGCTACCTTTGCCAAGGACTTTGACATTGGGGTGATTGTGGAGAACCACGGCGGCCTATCTTCCAACGGAGCCTGGCTGGCCGGTGTGATGAAAGAGGTAGATATGGATAATTGCGGTACCCTTCCGGATCTTGGAAACTTTTGCATTGAACGCGGAGAAAATGGCTGTGCAGAAGAGTATGATCCTTATAAAGGGGTCAAAGAAATGATGCCTTATGCAAAAGGTGTTAGTGCAAAAACCTATGCTTTTAACGAGCAGGGAATGGAAACCACAATCGACTATACAAAGATGCTGCAGATTGTAAAAGATGCCGGCTATACCGGGCCCATCGGTATAGAATATGAAGGCAGCGACCTCAGCGAGTCTGAAGGCATTAAAGCCACAAAAGAATTATTAATGGTGGTCGGGAAGGAGCTATAGTAATAAGGAACTATAATAAATGGAATACCACAAAGAGGAGCTGTGTCAGATAGCTCCTTTTCCTTTAAAGCTTGAGTAATTTTTAGTCAGTATGGCATAAGCCCCAATTTAGATGAATTGCTAACAAACTTCCGTCGTAAATCAGCTGTATAATATGAGCTGTAGAGATACTCATTTGGTTGAGAAAATAAAGTTCAGTGATCGGAATGCTTATAAAGAGTTGTTCCTTAAATTTTATGAACCTTTGTGCCAATTTACATGGACCTATACACGGTCTCGGCATATCTCCGAAGAATTGGTGCAGGATGTATTTCTGACGGTCTGGGAATTGAGAGAGAATCTGAATCCCGAGCAAAATATTCGCTCGTATCTGTATCAGTCAGTCAGAAATAGTGCGTTA
>DATGUX010000471.1:0-9256 GCA_035300985.1 Fodinibius sp. | reverse complement strand
CCGCCCACAATTAATGAAATGGAGGCAATTGAGGAGAGTACGATATTAAATATCTCCTGCGTTCTGCGCTCTTGCTGCAATAACAGCTCGGGGACAATAACCTCAAAATCAACCACATCATTATGGCGTCGCTGCAGCATTCGCCGGATGATATCTGCCGTGGTAACGCTATATTTATTATCGCTGAGCTGGACTATAAGCCGATCAATCTGATGGTAATTTTGTGGCTGTGAATTCTCTTCCTGGTCGTCATTGTTGCGCCGGGCTGCGGCCTGGCGGATTTCTTGTTCGGTCAGTTGCGACCGGTTTTTATAGCGCAAAAGGGCTGATGGAACCGGCAGGTAAATGTCCAGATTATAGTTTCGTATGCCGAGGTTTTTAATATTTTCGGTGCTCAGCTCCCGCTGTTTGAGGACGCCTACCACGGTAAGCCAAATATTCCCAGCCTTTATCTTTTGCCCGATTGGATTTTCACCGGCAAAAAAACGAGCCCTCACATCAGACCCTATGACACACACGCGCTCGGCATTCTCAATTTGTTTAGTTGTGAATCGGCCTCCTTCAGCCAGCTCAAAATTATTGATATCAAAATAGTGACGATTAACGCCTACCAGCTTACCGCTGCGAATACGACCGTCTCGTATAAAAGACGTCTCATAAATAACTTCAGGACTTGCGTGCTCTACCTGCGGTATCTTTGCAATAATGCTTTCCATATCACTCAACCGCAGCCCGGGCGAATACCTCTGCTGCTTGGCTCCTTCCGAATCTCCCCCATCCACTTCTTGGTCAACCTGTTTGACAACGGGTTCTATAATCACATTATTAGTGCCTAACAACTTCATCTGGCTTAGCACTTCTTCCTGAGCTCCGCGCCCAATGGCAAGCATCGCTATAACGGAAGCAACGCCAAAGATGATCCCCAGTGAAGTGAGGAACGAGCGCATCTTATTTCGACGGATAGCCTCTAAAGCAATATCCAGATTGTATATGATTATCTGCAGCAAAATTTTAGCTCCTTATTGGATGTAGATATCAGATCAATGAAGTTGAATCGCAGCTCCCGACTCTTTGTCTCGTTGCTTGCGGTCAGGTTTTTGGGGGTTCCGAAGCTGGTTTGATTTTTCCTTTCTTTGAAGGGAATCTTTCTTTTCTGCTTCCCGGTACTTTTCAACAATAGACTCATCCAGCCGAACTTTTTGAATACCAGCGGTGTCAGCCGGCGTTGAAAGATAGAGCTGCTCATCCATATCAACGCCTTCCTTTATAATCACGTCATTATCGTTCATAAGCCCAAGAATCACCTGCTGCATGACCGGCTCCAGTCCCTCTCTTTTAAACACATAGCTCAAAGAATTCTGTGTATGGATGGTTTCCAGCGGAACATAGATCGCGCTGTCAACTCTATTTATATGGATGGTGTTGCTGGTTGTCATGGCCGGGCGAAGCGTGGTATCAGCCTCATTAATCTCTACAACCACCTGAAACACTTTAGAATCGGAATTAGGCCGCTGCTCACCAATATTGGCTACATCCGTAACAACACCCGTCAACTCCTTTTCAGGCATCGCGTCCAACCCAACATCTACCTGCTGACCCAAGCGAATATTCTGAATATCAACTTCATTTATATAGGTTACTGAATTCATCACGCTAAAATCAGGCAGCTCTGCTACCGTAGGGTTCCAGGCGCTAATTGAGCTGCCTTCCGTTACCTTGGAGCCATCTCTACTTCGCTGATAGATTACCATCCCATTTTCAGGCGCATAAATAGTAAATTCTTTTTGAATCTCCTTAATGTGCCGCAGCTTTCTGCGTTCTTTCATCAGGTCGGTTTCAATTTTGCGAAGGTTGACCTCTGCCTTGCGCACTTCTGTATTATAGTTTTGGCGTGCTTGCTCCAGTTCTCTTTTCGTCCGCTCCAAATCAATTTTCACCTGCCGTTGTGTAGCCGGAGATTCATATTGCGACTGTTCAACGGCTATTTCGGCCTCTTCCAATGAATATTGAAGATTGATCAGGTTGTCGCGAGCCTTCGAAAGACTGAGGGCACTATCTAACTTCGCCGTTTCAAACTTTGACTCCGCCTCTTCAAGATCCAGTTCGGCATCTTGCAGGCTGGTGGCTATCTCCGAACGATCGAGCTCAGCCACAAAGTCTCCCTTTTCAACCACGGTTCCTTCATCCACCAATCGCTGAATAGTTATATTATAAATACGGAACTCACGAATGCCCTCCGGTCCCCGAATGCTTGTTGAGCTTTTAGCCCTCAGCTCACCGGTCGTGGTCACATTCACCTTGAATGTCCCCCGCTCTGCTGAAGTAAAAATAGCTGCCGTCTGCTCGCTGTTGCCGCCCAGCGTCAACCAGAAAACAAATAATAGTACGATAGCCCCGGCCACTATAACGTACTTTTTTCTTTTCAAAAAACTCATGTTAATCAAAATTAAAATATGAATTGCTTGCTATATCCGATGCCCCGCCAATAGCCCTCCGGCTACAGCATTATCTTTAGCCAATAAATCAACATTTTATTACGACTAATCCAAGGTCCTGCCCGGCCGGATTTTATATTTATAAACAATCCTTGGTGCAAGTCATAGCCTGCCAATCAGGCTCAACCCATGGCGTGTCCCAAAGTACCGGAAGCTGCGCAAATGATACGAGACAAAATCAATGGATTATCGAATTATTTTAACCGATATACGCGTTAACACAAATGATTTAATGGGATGATAATAATAACGAAAGCCAATCAAAAGAGTTACGGACTTCCTAAGGTTTTGATACCTTTTTACATTTATGGGGTTATATTGCATTTAAAGCAACACTTCTTTTTCTTATCAATTAACTTAACATATTTACTGGTTGCATTTAAATAGTTTTGAGTCAGGTGTTAAGTTCGATTGCCCCCCTGTTCCTTTGCTGTTTCTACTGGTAACCACGTTAACCTATTAACTCGAGTCCTCCGCAATTTATGATGCCTCTGAATTCTCCATCCGCCCACTCACTGCTATTTCTGCTTATATTCATATTCAGCGGAACGTCCCCCCTTCTTGGCCAGGGAAATGAAGAACTATCCACGCGCACTGATGCCCAAAAGATGCAGTAGTTTGAAGATGCCAAACTCGGCATTTTTATCCATTGGGGCATCTATGCCGTAAATGGGATTGACGAATCATGGTCTTTCTATAACGGCCATATTTCTCACGAGGAATATATGGAGCAGTTAAATGGTTTTACTGCCAAGAACTACCAGCCTTCTTATTGGGCAGAGCTCATCGAACAAAGCGGTGCCCGATATGCGGTGTTAACGACTCGTCATCATGACGGGGTCGCCCTGTGGGATACTCAAATGGACGGAGGCACCAGTACGGTAGAAGACACTCCCGCGGCACGCGACCTGGTAACCCCGTTTGTAGATGCGCTGCGTGACAACAATATAAAGGTAGGCCTTTACTATTCACTCTCTAACTGGTCTCACAACAAGTATGATCAATTTAAACGGGATGAAAAGCGTTATGATGTGGAAGACCATCCCGAACGGTGGGAGCAATATTTGGAGTATATGGACGGGCAGATCCATGAGTTAGCCACCCAATTCAATCCCGACCTCTGGTGGTTTGATGGTGATTGGGAACACAGCGCTGAACAATGGGACGCCCGGGGAATTCGCAATTATATTCTTAAAACAAACCCGGATGCTATTATAAATTCGCGGCTGGCCGGTTATGGTGATTACTCTACACCGGAACAGGGCGTGCCTGTCTATGGCCCCAACGCTAAATATTGGGAGCTATGTCTCACCATCAACGGCAGCTGGGGATATCAACCGACGGACAATACCCACAAGACGTCCTATCAGGTTATCCGGATCTTCTCTGATATGATCGGTAACGGCGGCAACCTGCTGCTCGATATTGCGCCCCGCGCCGATGGCTCCATCCCTGAGATACAAGCCAAAGTTCTCCAGGAGCTGGGTGCGTGGATTGACCGAAATGAGACCGGTATTTACGGTACCCGGGAAGGTATTCCCCTGGAATATTTTTACGGCCCCACAACCTTGAGTCCGGACCGGACCAGGCTTTATCTCTTCGCTGACAACCTTTCTGACCGGCCGGTCATCCTCAAAGGTATCCAGAATAAGATCAGATCCATCCGTGTGGTTAATACCGGCAATAAGCTTGATTTTGAGCGCAAAGGCGCCATTGACTGGGCCGATTATCCGGGGATTCTTTATATGACAATTCCTGAATCGGAACGCGATAAATACCTGACCGTTCTCGAAGTAACGCTCGACTCTCCGCTGAAACTGTTCAAAAAATACGGAAAAAACGCCGATAAAGAAGTGGTAACCCAGAGCGATTAATCCTGCTGAAAAGCATCCTGATTTAAAAGCACATCGCCGAAGGAAACCTCCTCGGCGGCAAGCACTAAGATAGTGGTTGGCAGTCCTTTCAGGCGCTGCTGCATTTGCTCGTAATAGGCAACAAAATTGTTATCTGGTTCGGCCATGCCCATGAATATAAGATCGGCATCAGCCGAGGACTCGTGCAGAATCTCATCAAAAGTCTGACCATTGGATACTAAAACTTCAGCATTGGCGCCGGTTCGTATTTTATCCACAATCCGGGTAATATTTTGCCGCGCATCTTCTGCGGCCTGTTCAGAATCAACTACCATTTTAAGATTTACCTCGGCGTCCCACCATGAGCGCTCGCTTTGCAACAAATAGGCCAGCACCATCATCAAACCGCCATTGCCGCGAAGGCCGCCCCACCAGACATCAATCTTTTTTCGATCGCCAAAACCTTCTTCCTGATCGTGAACAATCACCAGATTCCGATCTTGCTCATGCAAGTTTGCAATCATATCACAATAATCAGCTCGTACTTCTTTATTTTCGCTGTCTCCTAAAATAATCGTATTGGGTACGAGTGCCCCCAGCCCGTAGGCTTCAACCAATCGTTTTGATCCTTCAAAAGCATCCGGTGCCGAAACGACCCGCACAAGTCCCTGAACACTGCGGCGAGCCAGGAAATCCCGGATATTGTTTTCCATATTCCTTTGCCGCTCCGTTGTAATATTTTGACTGGTAAGAACGGTAGCCACTGTCATAATACCGCGATTATGGGTTAGCGAGGAGGCCAAATCGATCAGATGCCAGCGTTTAGTGGGTGCTCCGGAAAGAACCAAAGGGTGCGGCCGCCAGGTTTTAGCTTCCTTTTCGCCACCTAACCGCATCAATCCGGTCCGGGTAAGAGCCATCCAGATACCGCGGCGTACGTCTCCCCAGGCCGACTGCAGTTCTCTATGTTCCAGCCAAACATAAACGGCTATCGCAAATATAAAGGCTACAACCGTTGCCATCCAGTTGATAAGAAACATGACAGCGATACAACCGGTGGCGCCAAGCAGCGAAAACATCCAGTGCACCTTAAATTTAGGTCGAAATGAGGGGCTCTCAAGCAGGCGCTCTATCCCTGCTGTGATATTCAGTACTCCGTAGGTGGTTAAGAAGAACATGGTTAAAATGGGAGCAATAATATTCAAATTGCCAAAATAGACCGAAACAAGAGCTATTCCCAAAGTTAAAATAGTCCCCAGCCGTGGCGTATCTTCCTCTCCTTCTCCACGGCCGAGCCAGCGCAGACTCCGAGGCAACACCCCGTCGCGAGCCAGTGCCTGAAGCACACGCGGTGCACCTAAGATACTGCCCACCGCACTGGATAAGGTAGCTCCCCAAACCCCGATCAGGATGGCATCTCCCCAATAGGCAATATCACGCATAAGTAATGGATTTTCAATAAGCGTCAGCGCATCTGCACGGTTGGCCAGCACCACAACCAGCGACATATAAATTAGGTAAGCAACCCCAATAGCGGCAAAGGTACCATTTGGAATAGACTTTGAAGGATTCTCTAAATCCCCGGACATATTTACGCCCGCCATGATGCCTGTGGCTGCAGGAAAAAACACTGCAAATACCGCCCAAAAACCGGTTGACTCAGAACTCACTGCTCCCCACATTTCAATATTGGACTGCTCCACCGGACTCCCGAAATACAGCGAAAGCAACGATAATACGATCCCAAACATAATAAAATATTGCGCGCGAATAGCTGCCTTTGCAGAAACCAGTGCCAGTACTGCTACTGCAACGGTCGTTATAATACCCACCAACTTTATATTTAGCATAGGGAAAGCACCAACAACGCTTTCCGCAAAGCCGATGGTATATAAAGCAACAGAAAGGGCCTGTGCCAAATATAACGGAATCCCGACCGCACCCCCTGATTCAATGCCTAAAGAACGGCTGATCATATAGTAAGCTCCGCCCGTGCGCACGCGCTGGTCTGTTGAAATAGCAGCAATAGACAGGGCCGTTAAAAAGGTGATGCCCATCGCCACGGTCACAATAATGAAGGACCCGATAAGCCCCACATTCCCAACAACCCATCCAAAGCGCAAATACATTATAACACCCAGCAGGGTGAGAACGGAAGGAGTGAAAACACCGCCAAAAGTGCCCAGTCCTCCTTTCGAAGAATCTGCTACTTTCTTTACGTCCGGAACTTTACCGCTGAAAGGAACTTTCATCTATTGTAATCAAATATTGGCAGGAGGGATTTTATCATTACCTCAGGCATTGTACCATAAAAATAAGCAGGCAGATACAACTGCTCAATTATTCGAAGGTTTTGATTGGCCAATTATAAATTGCTGTTACAGCTGAGCCTTGAATAGAATTATTATACCGGACCATTGCTGTTGGCAGCGTGCTCTGCCAAGCCGGTCTTAAGATCATAACGATCGGCATATTCGGTTTTATCAAGAACCGTTTTGGGGTCATTATGCTCATCTACTATCAGCACCTTGGGCTTATGGTTTCGGGCCTCTTCAGAGGACATCTCGGCATAAGAAATGACAATGATACGATCGCCAACCTGTGTTTTGCGTGCAGCCGCACCATTCAGGCAGCATATACGCGAGCCGGGCTCGCCGGCAATGGTATATGTTTGCAATCGGGCGCCATTGGTAATATTTACAACCTGCACTTTTTCAAAGGGCAGAATTCCGGCCTTATCCAACAGCTCCTGGTCAATGGTGATACTCCCTTCGTAATGAAGGTTAGCCTCAGTGACTTTCAGCTGGTGCAATTTTGATTTAAACATGGTTATTGTCATGACTGCAGGTATTTTTAAATGATGAAATTGTCTATCAAACGTGTTTCCCCTACATAAACGGCACCGGCTAAAATATAGCGCGTATCTTTCTGGATTTTTTTTACCGGTATCATCTCTTCAAAAGAAAACAAGTTAAGATAATCAATTTTGAAGCCTTTTTCTTCTAATTCACTTTGTTGATGCTCCAGCAGCAGGCTGACGTTTGTAACTCCTCCATCGATCTGTTTTTTTACATACCGTAACCCCCGATACAGTCCCGGCGCTAACCGGCGCTCCTCATCGCTTAAGTAGGCATTCCGGCTGCTGAGGGCCAGTCCGTCATTTGCCCGCTCAATAGGCGCCATCACCAGTTTTACGTCATGATTAAACTCTTTAACCATCTGCTCCAAGATCCGAAACTGCTGGATATCTTTTTGCCCAAAAACGGCCACATCAGGCTGTACAATGTTAAACAATTTGTTGACCACCAGCAGAATGCCCTCGAAAAAGCCGGGCCGAGACTTGCCGTCCATATGATCGTTCAGCTCCTCCACTTCGATGCGAAAAAACTGCCGGAAAGGATACATAACCTCATCCGATGGAGTAAAGACGGCGGTAACGTCCTCAGCCTCACACGCCGCAAGATCAGCTTCCAGCTGGCGCGGGTATTCCTCATAGTCCTCATCAGGCCCAAACTGTTCCGGATTGACATAGATAGATACGATTACCTCATCGGCATGCTGATGAGCCCGCCTGATAAGAGAAAGGTGACCTCTATGCAGAGCTCCCATCGTTGGAACGAAAGCTATCGTCTTCCCCTCCTTTTTGAGCTCTGCCGTTCTCTCACGGATATTGGTAATGGTGCGAATTGCTTCCATATTAATCAATTGTGGAACAGTGGAAGAAACCAAAAGGCTGCAGCCCTTTCTTGTAAGCCTGCAGCTCCCGGTATTTCCCTATTGCGTTCCTGCTACACGGCACGTTCAGGATCAAAGCCTTCCAGCAGTTCCTTAATTCTATTCAGGAAGGCCCCGCCGTGGGCTCCGTCAATAATACGGTGGTCATAACTCATCGACAGATACATCATATGTCGGATGGCTATGACATCGCCCTCCGAAGTTTCACGGACGACGGGCCGTTTCTCTATGACCCCTGTCCCGAGAATGGCAACCTGGGGCTGGTTTATAATGGGTGTGCCCATCAAGTTCCCAACGCTTCCGTAGTTGGTCAGAGTAATCGTACCGCCTACCAAGTCATCCGGGCTCAAATTTCTGCTGCGTGCTTTGAGGGCTAAATCTTTTACGGCATTAGCCAGCCCAACCAGGTTCTTTTCCTGAGCATGCTTAATTACCGGTACAATAAGTCCGCCCTCGCCGCCTTCACCCAATGCAACGGCCAAGCCAAAGTTGATGGCCTTTTTCAACAGAATCTGATCATTTTCAGAATCTACCGAGCTGTTGATGAGTGGAAATTCGCGAATAGCCTGGATCATTTTTTCGATGAACAGCGGCGTGTAGGTTAGCTTAATGCCGGTCCGTTCCTTAAACTCAGATTTATGGGCCTCGCGCCAGCGTACCAGATTCGTTACGTCCACTTCGGCAAAGGTTGTAACGTGTGCCGACGTCTGCTTGGACTTAACCATATGCTTGGCAATCATCTTGCGCATACGATCCATTTCAATGACTTCCACATCATCAGATGGCCGCTCAATATCAAGCTGCCCGGCCGCAATGGAACGTTTTTTACCCTGAGGCGGAGCCTGTTTTTTCGGCTCGGCTTTTTTGCCGGATACCTCTTGCTGATCGGCCCCTTTGGGCTCCTCTTTTTGGGGAGCAGATGAACGTTCATCCAGGTAACCCATAATATCATCTTTAGATACGCGGCCGCCCTGTCCCGATCCTTCTATACTTTCAAGTTCGTTCTGTGACAGGCCTTCTTCTTTGGCGATAGAGCGTACCAGAGGCGAGTAAAAACGTCCGTCGCTACCGATACGTTGTGGCTCTTCACCATTATCGGCGCCCTTGGACTTGTCATCGGCAGCAGGCTGACTTTGGCCTGCGGCTTTCTCCTCCGTTTCCTGATCGCCTTCA
>DATGUX010000470.1:0-2061 GCA_035300985.1 Fodinibius sp. | reverse complement strand
TTATGGCATCACCACGCCTGATACGCGTCCACACCTGTACAGCATCGATCCGGAAACGGCGACGATGACGCAAGGCACAGAAGTAGTAGCTGAAGGTATACTTGGTATCGGAAAACTGACAATTCAGTAATCCTTTATCTTCTATTTACAACTCTTATCAGAGGAGCTCTCTCGGGGGTTTCTCTGATCTTTATTATGCAACAGTCTATTCTGTCATTTCCAAGCACTATCTAATCTCTTTATTTTATTATGTTCACATCAACAATAAGCCTATCCACTAAAGACGCAAGTCGTTTTATTAAACGATTATGCAAGCATTTCAGTCACAAAGTCGAAGTCGAATTTGATGAGTCCAGCGGACATGTCAATTTCCCTCTCGGCGAGTGCAATATGGAAGCTGCCGATAATACCCTACAATTTGATATCAAGGCTGCCAATGAAGAAGACCTGGAAAAAATCCAGCACGTTATTTCCTCGCACTCCGATCAATTTGCACGTAATGAATCGTTTGAGTGGAAGTGGTTATAAGGAATCCTTAAGTCAGATATAGTACACTTTTGAAGTGTGCTATATCTACCTAAGTACTTACATACCCAACGTTTTCTGGCCGCCGTATTTGTTTAGATACTGATCCAGCTTGAGCTTGCGACGGGCACTTTTACTGGTCATATAGCGTGTCTTGCCAAAGATGGGCCGCTCCTGCCAGGCACGATCGAAGCGACCAAAAATCCAGAAGATTCCCGAATAACTATTTGGGTCGCGCCCGTCTATGGCATATTTGTTGTTCAACTCAATAAGATATGCCAGGGCAATTTCGGGCGCCGGGGTCCACTGCAGCACCTTCTTCCCCCAAAGCATACGCAGGTAGTTGTGCATGATCCCCTCCTCGCGAAGTTGTGTCTGGGCAGCATTCCAGAGCTCATCATGCGTCTGTGACTGAGCAAGCTCCTCCAGGTCGTAAATATATTCCCGTTCGTCATTTTTATGCGCTTCCAGGGTTTCCAGCGCCCAGTCGGGCAGCGACTCATACTGATCATATTCAGGCTCGTGATGGGCAAAATGGAAACCCACTTCACGCCAGGTAATCACTTCATCCAGGAAGCTGTCTACATTGGGATTGCCGTTAAAAAAGCCGCCCGTCGATCCGCCGTTAAACGTAATATTATCCAAATCCCAGTTCTTTGGCTGATGCTCCAACACCGCTTTTACAATTTCATATTCTGATATCTTCCCGAAATGCAGCCAGGGACTCATTCCGCTGGCGGCATCGGCATCCGGATCGTTATGCTTTTCGTCATATTGTTTCAGACCATGTCGTATAAAACTACCGAGTTGCTCCAGAGCGGCCTTTCGTGTCCCTTTCAACTCAATCGGGCTCACCTGATGATCGATATCCAACGTAGCTATAAAATCGGAGGGATTAGCTATACCATCCAGACTTTGCTTGCGTATTTTTTTCTGCTCATCCGTCCATTCTATGGGTGACTGATTTTCCAGATCATCCAGCGGGTTTTGCTTGGGCGGAGAAGTAAAACTTTCCACAAAATGCTTCTGCATAATTTTGCGGAAAAAATAGGCATTATAGGGCGCTTTCTCCGTCATGCCCAGTGGGATGAGTCCGTTGGAATCTACGGTGATATACGGAACCTCTACCTCATCGGACAGTATTTCATTTCGGTCACGAATAAAATAGACCGGATATTCATCGGTAATGACGCAGCAGGATTGGGCAAAGATATTATCCAACAGACCGCGACTTTCTCCCGTTTTTTGTTCCACCATCGGCAGATAGTTCAGCTTTTCCCGAGCAGAAATTTCGACGTGTTCAGCCATACCCTGCAGGTAGAAACTATGAATACGGTCGCAGGCCCAGTGATAATCGCAGGTCAGTTCTTCATAAATGAGCAGCGGCTTGCCCAGCTTATTGGCCCAGCCCACGGCATACTCCAGTGCATAATTATACTGTAGCCGGTGATTGGTTTGCATCCAGTACAAAACATAATGACCGCTGGAATTTGGCTCTTTATTGTTTCGCCTGAAAACACGTTTACTGTTCATTGT
>DATGUX010000469.1:0-2923 GCA_035300985.1 Fodinibius sp. | reverse complement strand
CATCGTACACCGAAAGGATATGGAACTCAACGGGGAGCAACCAACCCTGCTGTACGGTTATGGCGGATTTAACATCAGCCTGACGCCCTCCTTCAGCACCCGCTGGATCTCCTGGCTGGAAATGGGCGGTGTTTTTGCCGTGGCCAACCTGCGCGGCGGCGGCGAATATGGCGAAAGCTGGCACAAGCAAGGCATCAAAATGAGGAAACAGAATGTCTTTGATGATTTTATTGCTGCCGCCGAATATCTGATCAATAACGATTATACCCGCTCGGAAAAGCTGGGAATTATAGGCGGCTCCAACGGCGGATTGCTGGTAGGTGCTACCATGACGCAGCGTCCCCAACTGGCCGGCGTGGCCATCCCGCAGGTCGGTGTGCTTGATATGCTGCGCTATCACCTGTTTACCATTGGCGCCGCCTGGGCCACCGATTACGGGCGATCAGATGATTCTGAGGAAATGTTTAACTACCTCTACGATTATTCGCCCTACCACAATTTGGAAGATGGCACCGACTATCCGGCTACCATGATTACTACGGCCGACCATGACGACCGCGTGGTTCCGGCTCATTCCTTCAAGTTTGCAGCACGCCTGCAGGAATATCACAGCGGCGATGATCCGGTTCTGATCCGCATCGAAACAAGGGCGGGACATGGCGCGGGCACTCCTACCAGCAAGACCATTGAACAGCTGGCCGATATTTTCTCATTCACCTTATATAATATGGATGAGGAACCAGTAATTAATCAGTAGCCTTTGAAAACCCTTATAGCACTATTTAGAAGCTAAAAAGCTGGAATATCCAATAAATATGTTCAAAATTTCTAAATTTATCCGCCAGCACTCCAAGTACTTAAAGAGAGACATTTTGTGCCCACAGACTTCTGTAACTGATCACATCACCCTGCGCGCCGCCAGATATCGATTCGACCAATAGCTGGCCGCTATTCGGCTGATGGTAACGCCTTCAGAGGTAGAGGCATGCATAAATTGCTTCTGATTCACCATGATGCCCACATGCAGCGTTTTTCGTCCCGTTCGGAAGAAGACCAGATCACCGGTGCGAATGGCAGAACGGCGCACACCGTCCCCTGCGCTAAGCTGTGCGCGGGTGCTTCGCGGCAGATTGATATCAAAATAATCCTCAAAAACGGTGTTTACAAACATAGAACAATCGATGCCTCGCAATGTGGTTCCGCCCCATCGGTAAGGCGTTCCTTTCCACTCTCGGTAGGCTTCCCGGAGTCCGGCTTCCGTCGTGTTAACGCTTGTAACCCCCATCATGGGCGGTGAAGCTTCCTCCCGGATCGGATTAGCCTTCTCCCCTCCTCTATGAGCCGAAGTTGCCGTCCGCTTGGCGACGCCGCATCCGCCCATCAAAAATCCTGCAAAAAATATCAGTAATAATGCTTTAGGGTGAGCCATTATATTCCTTGAATTCCAGCTTAAAGTCTGTCTAAAATAATCTATATTTACTGTACAAATGATAACGCAAGATTAAGTTGAATATTGAAATATGCAACTTTTAGTAAATATAGATCACGTTGCCACCCTTCGCAATGCCCGTGGCGAGGGTTATCCTGACCCACTCAAAGCAGCTGAAGTTTGTGAACAGTCAGGTGCTTCAGGTATTGTCTTCCATCTGCGGGGCGATCGCCGCCATATCCGTGACGAAGATGTCTATGCCCTGAAAGATTTAGTCCGCGGCACCCTCGTTTTTGAGATGGCTGCTACCGAAGAGATGCTCGACATCTGCCTTGACGTTCAGCCACACTGTGTTACACTGGTACCGGAAAGTCGCGAAGAGCTGACCACCGAAGGCGGACTCAATATGGAAAAGGTATTTGATGACTTTCGGCAGCGGGTGTTTCCAAGACTGAAGGAAACTAATATTGAGATAAGCCTTTTCGTTGATCCTAATGAAGAGGATATCCAATTAGCCGCTGAGCTTGGAAGCGATCTCATAGAGCTGCATACCGGCACCTATGCCAATGCCCAAACCGATGAAGATCGTCGAAATGAGCTTGATCGCTTACAAACAGGGGCCGAATTAGCGCACCGCCTGGGTATGAAAGTGAATGCCGGCCACGGCCTAACCCTGCCCAACCTTGGATCACTGGTTGAAACCGTTCCTCATCTAAATGATATCAGTATTGGACACGCCCTGATCTCATCCGCCCTGTTTTTTGGTCTCGAGGAGACCGTCAGGAAATTCTCAGCCATTATTAACGCATAACTTATATGAAAAACACCGAAAATCACCGCTCAGGATATGTAGCCATTCTCGGCAAACCTAATGCCGGAAAATCAACGCTCATGAACCGTCTGCTGGGCAGCAAGGTTTCTATCACTACGCATAAACCGCAGACTACGCGCCATCAAATTCTGGGTATCCATTCTGAAGAAGACCTCCAGATCATCTTTTTGGATACGCCCGGCGTCATCGATCCGCGCTATGAGCTGCAAAAGGCCATGATGAAAACCGTGGACCGCGCCCGCACGGATGCCGACATCATCCTGCTAATTGTGGATGTGACCGAGCCCGAAATACCGGGACGCATCTTTAAGATGTTTAGCACCATGAAAGGGAAACAAATATTCCTGATTATTAACAAGATTGATAAAACATCCGACCAGCGATGCGAGGTGGTGGCTAAAAACATTCAGGAACAGTTCGATTTCGATGATACCCTTTTGGTATCGGCCATTAATGGCACCGGGCTGCAAAAGCTAATGGATACAATCAAAGCCGATATCAAGTTGGGGCCGCCCTTTTACCCCAAGGATATGCTCAGCGAACAACCGGTGCGTTTCTTTGTGGCGGAGATGATTCGCGAGCAGCTTTTTCTGCTCTATCACCAGGAAATTCCATATTCTTCTACTATTAGTATTGTACAATATGATGAGCGCGACGACCTG
>DATGUX010000468.1:0-2358 GCA_035300985.1 Fodinibius sp. | reverse complement strand
AACAATGGAACAGCGACTGACGCTTTTAACGCTTGGCGTGGATGACTATGCAGGGATGCGCCAATTTTATACTGAGGTATTTGGATGGGAGCCTGCAGAAGCAAGTAACGAAAATATCACCTTTTTTCAGCTCAATGGTATTCAGTTAGCTCTTTTTGGCCGAGAGGAGTTGACCGAAGATGCTGCGGTTCGATCAGAGGGCAACGGATTCAGAAGTTTTACGCTGGCCCATAATCTACGATCGGAGCAGGAAGTGGACGAGCTCTTTGATCAACTGACGCGAAAAGATGCCGAAATCGCTAAAAAACCCGAAAGGACGCCTTGGGGAGGATACAGCGGCTATATTTCTGACCCGGAAGGAAACCTGTGGGAGATTGCCTATAATCCCTTTATGGAGTATGATGAGAAGGGGAACGTAATAGATTAATTTTACCCACCCTAACCCTCCCTATAAACAGGGAGGGAATAATAATATCCAATAAGACAAAGTGGATTACCATAAAAAACTATGCTCGACAACTAAGGAAAGATCCGGCCAAAGCAGAGAAGGAACTCTGGTGGCATCTTAGGAAGAAGCAGTTAGCTGGGAAGAAGTTTTTACGTCAACATCCAATAGTATATCGCCAGAAGGGAAACCAAAGATTTTTCTTTATTGCAGAAAGAATATGACTATAATCGGAACTTGGTTTTAAACGAACTTGGACTAAACGTTCTTCGAATACAAAATAAGGAGTGAAAAGACCTCGAATCTGTAAAACGTAAAATTTTAACATATTTGAAATAAAAGATCCTTCCCTGTTTATAGGGAGGGACATAGGGAAGGTAGAATGCCTGTATTAAAAAACATCAGTTACTTAGCAACGTGTAAAGAGGAAGGCGGACAGGGAGATATTCATCCCATAAAAAATGCGGCTGTCGTTTGGCAGGCTGACATTATTCAGTGGGTAGGAAAGGAATCAGACCTGCCGGAGGAATACGCCGATGAAGAACCCCATGATGCTGAAGGAAAGATGGTGATTCCCGGGCTGGTGGATTGCCATACGCACTTGGCTTTTGGAGGCTGGCGTCCCGATGAATTTGCCATGCGCGTAGGCGGCGAAAGCTACTTGGATATTGCCAAGTCCGGGGGAGGCATCCTTTCTACCGTTAAAGCAACACGGGCAGCATCCGAAGATGAGCTGTACAAAAAGGCTGCCGGTTTTTTGGATGAAATGGTCAAGCTGGGCCTAACAACTGTGGAGTGCAAGAGCGGCTACGGTCTGTCTGTCGAAGATGAGCTGAAAACACTGCGCGTCTACCGTCGGCTGGCCGAAGAGCAGCCGGTGGATATCGTCTCCACCTTTTTGGGTGCCCATACCCTTCCACCGGAATTCAACGATAACCGCCAGGGTTATATTAAGCTGATTACGGAAGAGATAATTCCAGCCGTAGCTGAAGAGGGCTTGGCTGAGTTTTGTGATGTCTTTGCCGAAGAATCCGCCTTTTCTATCGATGAGTCGCGTGAAATATTAGTAGCGGGTCAGGCTGCAGGACTTAGCCCTAAGCTGCACGCTGACCAGTTGACGTCTTGCGGCGGGGCCGAGCTGGCCGCCGAGGTCGAAGCCGCCAGTGCCGATCATCTGGAAAAAATATCGGATGCCGGTATCCAGGAAATGGCCGGAGCTGGCGTGGTTGGAGTAACATTACCGCTGGCTTCTCTATACACACAGGAGGAGCCGCTTAACTGCCGAAAACTGGTGAACGGCGGCGTAGAAGTAGCGGTGGCAACCGATTTTAATCCCGGGTCGGCGCCCAGCTACGACCTACCGCTGGCTATGATGTTGGCTTGTAATCAGGGACGACTCACACCGGCGGAAGCCCTGAAAGGCGCTACCATTTACGCCGCGAAGGCCATTCACCGGAATCGAAAGACCGGCTCTATAGAAAAAGGCAAGCGTGCAGATCTCGCCGTCATTGATACGCCAAACCCGGACTTCTGGATGTATCATTTTCGTCCGAATGCCTGTGAGCAGGTGTTTGTGAGAGGAGAGAAAAAATGAATTGTGGCATAACTCTTTTTTCAGATAGTTTGCTAATCGGGCCCTTTTTCTTTTTTTATAGCTAAACTTTTGAACTAACGAAGATAGATGGAAAACTTAGTTAAGTCAGATATTGGATGTCCGGATACTACCGATAAAGATCCTCGTATGGGACACCTTTTGGCCCATCAACAGGAGAGCAGCCCTAAAGTAGTACTTCTCGGCTTTCCCTCGGATGAAGGCGTGAAGCGAAATGGCGGTCGGGAGGGTGCCGCCGAAGCACCGGATGAAATCCGCAAAGAGTTGTACAAAATGACTCCTGATGCTGAAGAAACAGAAC
>DATGUX010000467.1:0-6003 GCA_035300985.1 Fodinibius sp. | reverse complement strand
AAACTCGGATACTGGGATATTAGAACCCTCGAAATGCCGGGTTTTGCTTTTTGAAATGGCGAAAGGAAGGCTGAAGTGCAGGGCAGCGAGTTTTACTGGGTCTATGTTGGGATGAACGTGTGGTTGAACGGATGCACTGCGATTGTCCGTATGATTATGGTCCTGTTTGCAAGCACGAGGGTGCCGTTTTTTACTCCCTGTCCATGAAACTGCTCAACAGAGAGCGGGGGAGTAAGTATTATAAAGGTACTTGCGTAATCCTGCGGCCAGCCACGTGGTAAATGATATTGTGCAAATCTTGGAAAGCAGGTATGTCAACCGGCCGGCCCCGCAGGATGAGTTGAGTAAAGCCGAACTGGCCGGTTAACCCAGATTATTCACGAAATAGTAAAGAATAAAGTTTAAGTTATTGATATTATTCATTATATCGAACATTATGTATAGTTCAAATGCCTTGTGAAGGTACTCCAGTACTTTTCCGCCACCATTTGGCCTTCGTCTTTTACATTACAAAGTTTCTTGGTCATAATCCGGGTAACGTAAGCGGTTATCGAAAAAGTGAATCGAAGGTCAGAGAGATATAATAAATGCCTCCCAAATTAGGTCCGCCGCCATTGAGTACGTATCGATTGTTGAAGATATCAGAACCGCCTACTTTTACCGTGGCGTTATATTGGGGAATGCGGTAATTAATTTGCGCATCCACCGTAGAAACGGCATCCACCGTAGTGGAAATGAAATTAGAGTTCCACAGGAATTCATCCTGCCAGCGATAAGTAATATTAAAACCAACATTATCGAAAAGATAGCGGTTGCCCAGGCTGATATTTACTTTATGCTCGGGCGTATTAAAGTTATTCTGGAAAGCACCCAGATCGGTGATAAGCTTATTCCAGTTATAGTTGATGCCAAAAGTAAAGTTGGCGGGCAGGCTGTATTCCAGTCCTACAGCAGCTCCGTGGGCTTCTACGGTTTTATCAACATTGCTGTAAATGCGGAAAGTGTTTTGGAAGTCGCCCGAAAGCAGTGAGGCAATGACGGCTTGATCGGATGGCTGTCCCGTAAAGGGTCCGGAGGCCTTTCTGACATGAATCTGCGAGATAAAATCGTCGTAGATATTGTAATAATAAGCGGCATCAAAATAGAGCTTTCCGCCGAATAACCCCTTATAGCCAACTTCAAAAGCCTGCACTTGCTCCGGCTTGACCGGGTCGAAGGTTTCGAAAGCATCAAGCAGTCCTACATCAGGACTTTGGGTGGCAAGGAAATTATTGGTAAACTCCTGCACGGACTCCAGCGTATAAGCATTCTCAGTGATCTCATACTTTTCGGCAAACTTTGGAAGTCCGCCCAGCAGCCGGGCATTTACCACGTTGAGGTCGATATATTGAGCCTGGGTGTCGGGATTGCGGAAGCCCGTTTGGAAGGACCCGCGGAAGTTATGACCATCGGCAACCGTTACAACGCCTGAAATACGGGGACTAAATTGGCCGTCGAAGTTTTCGTTTTTATCGTATCGGACAGAGCCGGTTAAGTCTAGTCTATCGTTAAAAAACGATTTTTTGGCCTGCAGATAGGTGGCCCACTCGTTAATATTTACGCCCCCGTCAGCATCGTCAAAAATGGTACCGTTCGAGCGCAGCTGGAACTGGCGGAAGCTGGCACCGAGGAGCAGGTCCACAAAGTCGATATGATCCTCCAGGTTATATTGTCCCTCCACATGATAGAAACGCGAGTTATCGTTGAAACGAGCCCCTGTGGGGATGGTGTTTTCCAGCGCCGCCTCCTTTGCTTCTTTAAAACCAGCCGTTCCTGGTTTTAGCCGAGAAGCATCGGCATTATCCCGAGCTGCTTGAAAAATTGTGCTTAGAGCCTCCGGACTGCTGTTAATAGCATTCACAACCTGTGGGTTAAAATCAGTGGAGCCGGTTGCTTCCATTACCTGCTGAATGTAGGCCCCAACCATAGTGGCCCCGTAAGTGCCAAACCAGTTGGTATTGCCTGCTGCCGGATCGCTCCTGTCGGGATCGGAGGAGACGCCATTAATATAATAGCCCACAAAGTCTGCAATATAGGAATCTCCGGAGTTTTCAAAGGTGCCGTAAGCTTTTAGGTTAAAATTACTGCCTTCCAGCTGTAATTTATGCTGGGATACATTGAAATTATTAAGGCTGTAGCGTTGGGCACCGGTGTAGACGGAGGTTCCGTATCCGTAATTAAAGCTGTAGCTGGCTTCTATATTTTCATTGAGCCGGTAGTGCAGAGCGGCATTAACCTTCAGGTTTTCGGCATCATTATCAACAATATAGTGCTCGCGATAGCCGGTGCGGTTAACCGGTTGTGCGGGCAGTGCCCCCGCATACTTTTGGGCGTCAGCGGGAGAAATACTAAAGGTATTGCTAACCGTTTGAATGAAGCCCTGGCTGAGTCCCAGCAGTCCAATATTAAAGGAGCCGTCATCACCGTAAAGATGGACGCCATTATAACCGGGATTAATATCCAGCTCGCCCTGGACGTCGCTGTTTTTATCGCTGTAATTGATGCCGCGCCAGTCTTCTGCTTGTTTATAGGAGAAGTTAACTTTGAAAGCAAATTTGTCATTGAATGCTTTGGCATAGCGTATGGCGGTGTTATACAACGGTTGTGGATCCGCCGGTTCCCCCAGTTGTTCTTTGCCGTTGAGATGATTCATCCCTGCTTTGACCATAACGCTGAGGCCCTGATAGTTAAAAGGATCCTTGCTGCTCATAAGGAGGATGCCGTTAAAGGCATTGGGACCGTAGAGCGCAGAAGCCGCACCCGGAATGTATTCGGCACCCTCAACATCGAGCACATTCGGGCTATTCAAATTGCCCACCGGAAAGTTCAGGGCCGGAGCCTGGGTGTCCATGCCGTCAATGAGCTGCACCATGCGCGTATTTCCGGTAGAGTTGAATCCACGGGAGTTGATGATCTTAAAGTTGATGCTGCTCGCTGTTATATCAACGCCTTTCAGGTTGCCGATAGCATCGTAATAACTGTTGGAGGCGGTGCTGCGGATATCGCTTAGATCCATCTTTTCGATAGTGACCGGAGCCTCGAGGATACTTTCTTCCATTCGTGAGGCGGACACCACCACCTCGTTGGCGGTCAGGGTTGTTCTGCTCATTTGCACCGTTATACCTGTGGCATTGGCGGAAGTAATTTCGACCTCTTGGCGGGCATAGCCTACACTTGTAAAAATGAGCGTAAAAGGTGCGTCTTGGCTGATCGTTAGCTTGAACTCTCCCTGCGAGTTTGTGGATGTTCCCGCGAGTTTATCTTTAACCGTTATATTAACGCCCGGCAGCGGCTCTCCGTTAGCCGCGTCAACTACCGTTCCGGTTACTACCGTTTCAGCCATGAGTGGGATAGCAGATGCTGAACTGCAGGTGCTTAGTGAAATGCCCAAAACCGCTATTAATGCAAACGTGAAATGTAGTATATTCTTCATAGTAATACCCCGATAATAGTTTATGACTTTAGTAGAATATCCAGCTCTCTTACCATATATATAGCTGATTTTTATCATAAAACAAATAAATTTTTATCCTCAATATGGATAAATGTATTAAGTATCGTGACTTATATTGCTGGTTTATAATTAAAATATTTTAAATTATACTTAATAACATCAGGTATAAAATTCAGATGAAACGGTTCGGTGTAGTCCTCATCGTGAACGCTAATTAAATTTATTGTGGAAACTTTTTTAGTTATTGCAGGAGCTCTTTTGATGGTCGCAGGATTTATCGGATCATTTTTACCCATCCTGCCTGGTTTGCCGCTCAGTTATCTGGGACTTATTGGTCTGCAGCTGACGTCGAAATCTCCTTTCTCTATTACTTTTTTCTTAATCTGGGCTTTAATTATAGCTGCAGCGATGGTACTCGACAATGTCATTCCGGCTTATGGTACTAAAAAGTTCGGTGGCTCATCCTATGGCGTATGGGGCAGTGTAATTGGAATGCTTGCGGGCTTGTTTTTTGCACCTGTTGGTATTGTGGTTGGTCCGTTAGTTGGAGCTTTTCTGGGAGAACTTATAGCCGGACAGACTTCCGGCCGAGCCATTCGGTCAGCCTGGGGATCGTTTATCGGACTTTTGGGCGCCACAATCATCAAAGTGATTATAAGTGGAATAATGGGGTACTGCTTTTTTATTAACCTATAAGACTATTGAAGCAACTCACCGCCCCGCATCCTGATGAGTATGGCAAGAATAGCTTAATCAGTATTCGGGCTGTAGGGACTTTTTGACCTGTTATCTTAACTACTTTGAGACCTTTCTCCCCATAGAGGCATTTTTCCACCCAAAATCCGATTGAGAGACCACCCGAAGATGGTGACAAGAATAAGGGACAAAGCCATAACAGTTAGCTGTGGGAGCGTTGTAAAGAAACCGAGGCTTATAATCATCGTGGTGGCGCCGGCCGGTGGATGTGGGGCGTGGAATAGATGCTTTATAAAGGCCGTTAAGGCTACAGAAAGAGCTCCTGCACCGATATGAGCAGTCGTAATACCGGTCATAAGAATATTTGGATCATCCAACAGGCCAAAGAGTGCCAGGCTAACCCATCCGGCCGCAATAGCAATTCCGTGGGCAATGATGGTATTGCGTGGCCAGGCGGCCGGACGTTGACCCCGTTCAAAAAAGAGAATAACCGTAGGACCCAGGCTTGGAAAAAGCAGCGGCCAATGGACTGTTAAGCCAACTAAACCGATTAGTGAAATACTTGTGATGCACCCGATAAAAGCATAGACCGCAATACCCGGTTGTCCCCATCCCTGTTCCAGCCATTTTTTAAATCCCCTGAAATTTTCCATAGCTATGTTCTCTTTAATTTAATCTTCTAAAAAGTTGCCCCCCCTCTAATAGTCACCTCTTAACATTTAACGTTTTTGAAAAATAACCGTACGGTTACCGAAGAAAGACAGGTCGGCATCCCAGGATTCAGCCATATACCGAAAGCTCTCTTTAGTGTAAAAAGTAACGTGCGTAAAGTCGAGGCGGTAATGCCAATCAGCAAAAAAATCGACATCATCTTTAGCTACCTTTGTCATAATACCCAGATAACCTCCGGGATGCAGGCAGTTCCAGAGCCGATTCAATTCCTCAGCGGGATGATGCAGATGCTCAGCTACTTCGGTGGCCGTGATAAAGTCGTAACTTTGGCCAAAGACCGATTCGTCATCCGCATAAAAAGGATCGTAGATATTCATGCGGTGGCCGGCCTCTTCAAACATCAGGTTGAGGGTAGGACCGGGGCCGGAGCCAAAATCAAGTCCCTTGCTGTTGGCCTCGAGTCTTTCATTCAGCGGACTAAAGAGCTGTGCTAAAAAGTTGCGATAGCCTTCATCAGCGGGATCGTTTTCGTGGGTGTCGTAGCGGGCCCGTTCATCCCTTTTGGAAGGCTGATCGCTCGGAGTGGCAAATATTAGCCGACAGTTTTGGCATTGATAGTAGGTGGCGGCATAGTGTTTAGAACTATCCTCATAAAAGAAAGCTACCTGAGAGCTCTCGCATAAAATGCAGTCCGAAATTGTCATACATACTGTTTGCTTGTGTTTATCTTAAAAGAAAGATACAAAAAATTAGTTGGCTGATGCTGGCTTGAACGGCAAAAAGGATGATACTCAGAGAGTAAAAAAATCAGAAACTTAATGAATGAATGTTCATTCAATATTGTTATTTTGTATTGACAATGAAAACAGACAAAAATAAGTGATGCCTAAAACTGAACAGAAATCGGACAAACGCTCTGCCCTGTTGGATGCAACGCTTAAGCTGGTGAGCGATCACGGCTTTCATAATACACCCATGGCTAAAATCGCAAAAATGGCAGGCGTATCTCCCGGTACTATTTACCTTTATTTCGACAACAAACAGGATCTGATTGATAGTTTGTACCTGGAGGTGAAATCATCTTTTACCCGGGCCGCTTTTGAAAATTATGATGAAGATATGCCTGTAAAGCAGGGCTTTGA
>DATGUX010000466.1:0-3757 GCA_035300985.1 Fodinibius sp. | reverse complement strand
AGTACACCGAATACCGAAGCGTTGGGAGTAGGCCGTACTTCGAAGTGCAAGAGGCCGAAAACCCGTCTTATTGCGAATAGAGCAGGTCACTTCGACTCTGGCCCGAGAACACCTTGAGCCGACTCCGTACAGGGTCTTTACGTTCCGTAAAGGTCTTTTAGAGGCTCTTTATCTCATATTATCAACTTCGGCAAGGGCTTGTCCTCTCCACTCCGATAGCTGCCCTGCAATTTGCGATCGCACCTGATCAGTAAGTTTTCTAACCTCATTCCGGTCAAAGTTATCAGTTGCTATGGGATCCAGAATTTGAAGTTTAATGTGTTTGGCCTTACCAAACTTCCAGCTCTTTTTTGGCAGCGTATTTTGGGTGCCGTCAATCACCATTGGTAAAATGGGAATACCGGTACTGATAGCAAGTTCAAAGGCTCCGCTGGTAAATCTATTTAATTTACCATTGCGGGAGCGGGTACCTTCCGGAAAAAAGATAACTGAGCAGTTCAGGTCGAGATAATGCTGAGCTTGTGCAAAAGTTTTTTCCCTGCGGTCTATTGCTTTTCGATCTACTGAAATATCACCGGCCAACCTCATCATCCATCCAACAACAGGCAGATCAAATAGCACTTTTTTTGCCACCCATTTCATCTCCCACGGTAAATTAGAGATCAGCGGGATATCTGCCTGGGATAAATGATTGCACACTACAATATAAGGATGGCGATCGTCGATATCAGTATTCCCGGTAATCGTTATATTCCAATTGGGGTTTATGCGGGAAATACTCATACCCAATTTGCGAAACAGCTTACCTGTATAATAATGAGCCGGATCGGGATCAAATAAACGTACGATAGCCAGCATAGGCAGCCAAAACAAAATCAGGAAAGCTGCTCCAATCCAAATAACCAGTGATTTTAAGGTTGAGAGCATATTATTTCAGTAAAAAAATAAGCTATATTCGAAAATGACTAATACTATTTTTTCGCAGCTTCCCTCTGCTTTTTAACTGTTTCCGGAAGCGTCCAGCTTAGCAAGGGCTTCTCCGACTTTAACTGATAATGACCCGAACTTCCATCCAGCTTATAAAGCTTTACCGCATGAAGCTTTGGCATTAAAGGTAAAGCTAAGAAGAAATCGGCTTCATTTTCGCTATTCAGCGAGGAAGGGAGGTTCATTTTTTCAAAGCTTATTTTTCGCAGAATAGCCCCGGCTTTATCGATCAAATGCACCTGATAAAGTCCCTGCTGGCGCGATTCCCTGAAAGCTTTATCTGTAACCTGGAAATTGATGACACGATAACCCTTTTCTTGGCCAATCACTGAAAGGGAAAGCGTTTTCTCGACTCCTTTTTGATCCGTTGAACAGCCCAACAATACGAGTGGGATAATCAATAGTAATAACAGATAATAGCGCAGCTTAACCATCGGTATTCAGGGCTACCAAAATTTTGGAAGAAGACTTTTAACTACGCCCCACCAGCCCTTGGATGGTTTAAGCGATCGCCGATTATGTATAACGGCGCGGTCTATTACCTCCGGCTGAAAGATATCATAGTCTTCAATCTGGCCAACGTGATAGTATTCCTCAACCTGTTGATCCTTTTCGGCAACTTGATTATTCCCTCCTGTGCTGTTGTTATTCCCTTTATTTTGAGTGCCTTTCCTTGAACTCGCTTTTGCAGCTTTCTTTTTGCCGGTATCAGCCTCGGATTTATTATCTTTCTGAGCTTTTTTCTTCTCTTGGCCGTTGTCTTGAGTTTTAGGTTCTTTTTTGGGAGAAGCTTTTTTGCCGCCCGGCCGTGCAGGCCGTTCCCCGTGTTTCTTACTGGAGGAGGATTGGGCTGCCTTCTTCTTATTGGACTTGCCCGGAAGTTCCAGTTCATTCAGTTGATCGCCAACAACATCCTTAATAGCATAATAATACTTTTTGTCTTTATTGCTGACAAAAGTAATGGCCGTTCCGGATTTGTCATATCTGCCCGTGCGACCAATTCTATGGATATAATCTTCGGGGTTGTTCGGTACATCAAAGTTTACGATGAGCGAGATATCATCTATATCGATGCCCCGCGAAAGCACATCGGTAGCCACCATAACGGGATGCGTCTTATTCTTGAACTGTCGCAGCGCTTCGTTGCGTTCATTCTGATCACGATCGCCGTGCATACTGACCGCATTTACATTCCGTTTTTTAAGCATCCGCTCAAGCTGATCGGTTCCTCGCTTGGTAGCCGTAAAAACGATAGCTGTTTCATACTTTTCAGCATCAAAAAGCTGCTCAAAAAGCTTTAACTTCTGTTTTGGATGCACAAAGTAGATCTGCTGATCAACGCTATCAACCGGCTTTGACACCTCAAACTCGACTTCTGCCGGGTTGTCCATCACCTGGTCCACTACCTTCTGGACCTCCTCAACCATCGTTGCAGAAAAGAGCATTGTCTGTCGTTCGGCAGGCAGCTGCTTGACAATCTTCATTACATCCGGTAAAAAGCCCATATCGAGCATTCGGTCAGCTTCGTCCAGCACCAGATACTCAAGATGGCTGAAGTCGATATTCAGCACTTTCATCTGATCGATCAGCCGGCCGGGAGTGGCTACAATAATATCAACGCCGGCGCGAATGGCTTTAATCTGGGCTCCATAGTCACTGCCGCCGGTCACGGTAGCCGAACTAATGCCGGTATGGTAGCCCAAAGCGAAAATTTGTTCTTCTATCTGCTGCGCCAACTCCCGCGTTGGGGATAAAATAAGAGCCTGGGTATGCTCTGATTGTTGAGTAATAATTTTCTGCATGAGCGGTATAACAAAAGCTCCGGTCTTTCCTGTACCGGTCTGGGCCGCTCCAATAACGTCCCTTCCTTCTAAAATAAGCGGTATGCATTCGCGTTGGATGGGCGTGGGTGATTCATATCGAAGGTCTTGCAGCCCCATCAAGAGTTCGTTATTCAACTTAAACTTGTTAAAACTCAAAAGTAGTCTGTCTATTTTGTTTACAAATTATGAGATACCGCGCAGATTATACTGCGTCTAAAGATACGATTTTATATTTAATTCACTTAACTTAGACAGGAAATTTTTTATAAGGTGAAAATTTTGAATATTTTCAGGACTTAACTGCGAATTTTAAACTCAACTATTGTAATGACTTCAACTAAGCTTACTACACTATTTTCTGTATTGATTGCCGCAACGGCATTATTTTTTACAGGATGTAACTCTAACTCCGGCTCAGTATCCACCAATGTATCGCTTGACTCTGAAATTGATAGCGTTAGCTACAGCTTGGGCTATCAAATTGCGGCTATGTCGCTCAAGCGCCAAGGCATGACAGATATTAAACCTGCAAAATTTGCCAGCGGACTTAAAACGGCACTCAGCGAAGATTCCTCTATGCTCTCTGATGCTGAAATGCAGCAGGTTGTTCAAACCTATCAGATGGAAGCTCAGCAACGAGCACAAAAAAAGCAGCAGCAAAAAGCTGAAGAAAACAGGAAGGAAGGCGAAGAGTTCCTGGCTGGAAACAAAAATAACGAAGGCGTACAAATAACCGACTCAGGCCTGCAGTATAAAGTACTTGAGGAAGGTTCTGGCGTCTCTCCGGATTCCTCCGATCAGGTACGTGTTCATTATAAAGGCACACTCTTGGACGGCGAGACCTTTGACAGTTCATATGACCGCGGAGAGCCCGTAGAGTTTCCGCTTAATCAGGTTATTCCCGGATGGTCGGAAGGCGTTCAGCTGATGAAGGAAGGAGCAAAATA
>DATGUX010000465.1:0-5641 GCA_035300985.1 Fodinibius sp. | reverse complement strand
TTCAAGATTATTGAAAGTGGTATCCGCCGGCGTATTTTCAAGCTTTGCCGTGCTGTCCGAAAGGTTTTTAACCAATCCCTTTATGCTGTGCTTATACAGGTTGGTGATATTTACCGGATCAACGTAGTTGTCAATTACTCGTTGTTGCGTCTGCACATACTTCTTGAAGTTTTTTTGATCTTCGCCGCCGCGTTTGACGACGGGTTCTACACCCGCAAACCAAAAAACAGAAAGGGCAAGGAGGATGGCAATATTGGGAGCCAAAATTTTCTTCACGCTCATAATAATTCAACTATTTATCATTTCGCTTCTTTACTCTATAACCTACAGCCGATGAATAAATTATTGGTTTTTTAAGAGTAATAGCAAATATTAACGTATAAAATGTAGGTTAGAGGATATAGTGACTCAAGTCTTTGTCTTTGACCAGGTTGTTGAGCTGTTTTTCAACATAATCTCGATCGATGGTTATATCGCCGGAACTAATGTCATCGGGGATGGCAAACAACAGCTCATCCAGCAGCGATGACAAGATGGTATGTAACCGGCGAGCACCGATATTTTCAACGCGCTCATTGACATGTGTGGCAATAGAAGAAACTTCTCTGAGGGCATCATCGGTAAAGTCTACTTCTACGCCCTCGGAAGCCAGCATAGCCTGGTATTGCTTTGTTAGCGCATTTTTGGGCTTGGTGAGTATATCGAAGAAGTCTTTTTCAGTCAGCGAGTTTAGTTCTACGCGGATGGGAAAGCGGCCCTGCAGCTCCGGAATAAGATCGGAGGGCTTCGATACGTGAAAAGCGCCTGAACCGATAAAAAGAATGTGATCGGTTTTAACCATGCCGTGCTTGGTAGAGATATTACTGCCTTCTACAATGGGCAGCATGTCGCGCTGGACACCCTGACGGCTCACGTCGGGGCCGCCTCCGCCTTTGCCATCGCCGGATGATTCGGCTACTTTGTCAATCTCGTCGATAAAGACAATGCCCTGTTTTTGAACACGTTCCAGTGCTTCCTGGACCGCCGCATCATGGTCGATCAGCTTTTCGGCTTCCTCTTCCAGTAGCAGCTCGCGGGCCTCTTCTATGGTCACATTACGCTTGGTCTTTTGACTGCCGCCCATATTGCCAAACATATCCTGCAGGTTGATACCCATCTCTTCCATGCCGCCTTGTGGGCCGAAGACCTGCATCATTGGCGATTTGCTCGACTTTTTGACCTCTACCTCAATTTCTCGGTCTTCCAGTTCACCATTATGTAGTTTCTCGCGAAATTTTTCACGAGTTCGTTTATTTAGCTCTTGGTCGGTCGCCTGGTCGGGATTAAAATCCTGCTCTTCTTCATTTTTAAAGCCCGGCTTATTGTTTGCGGGTTGTGTAACCGGTGGAATAAGGATATCGAGAATGCGATCTTCAACAATCCCTTTAGCCTCCTCTTTTACGCGTTCCTGCATCTCCGTCTTCACCATATTGATGGAGATATCCGTCAGGTCACGGATCATCGATTCTACGTCGCGGCCCACATAACCAACTTCAGTAAACTTGCTGGCCTCCACCTTGATAAAAGGGGCTTCAGCAAGCTTGGCCAGCCGACGCGCAATTTCTGTTTTCCCTACGCCGGTGGGACCAATAAGGAGGATGTTATTGGGTAATATTTCATCGCGAATTTCTTTATCGGCATTCATCCGGCGCCAGCGGTTTCGCAGAGCGATGGCAACCGATCGTTTGGCTTCATCCTGGCCAATGATGTACTTTTCCAGTTCACCAACGATTTGCCGGGGGGTTAAGTTTTTTTGTGTAACAGTCTGTTGTATGGTGCTCATGCTAATCTTCTATTTCTAAAATACTCAAATTGTGATTCGTATAAATACAAATATCAGCGGCTATATTCAGTGACTTTTCGGCTATTTCGCGCGCAGATAGTTCCGGTGCATCGGCTTTGAGAGCTCGCGCTGCTGCCAGGGCATAAGAGCCGCCACTTCCGATTGCAATAATTTGGTCATCAGGCTCAATAACATCTCCCTGACCGGAAATAAGCAGGGCTTTATTTTTGCTCATTACAATAAGCAAAGCCTCAAGTTTACGCAGAAACTTATCGTTACGCCATTCTTTAGCCATCTCAACGGCGGCCCGCTGTAAGTTGCCGTTATACTGCTTTAGTTTCTCCTCATACTTTTCGAATAGCGTGAAGGCATCGGCTGTTGAACCGGCAAAACCGGCCGCTATTTTACCCTCATAAAGACGGCGCACCTTGTTGACCGTGGCCTTCATTACGGTATCTTTCATCGTTGCCTGTCCGTCGCCGGCAATGGCCGCTTCACCATTATGGATAATTCCCACAACGGTCGTTGCTTTTAAATCACTAATACTCATAAAAAATCGCTAATTCAGTTTGGTGAAAAGTCAGTTTGAATTTTTGTAATACTTTGACTTGGGCCGGCTGGGACGCTTTGGCCGCGGCTTTCGGGTGTCTTTCTTTCTACCTTTCTTATTATCTTTTGCGCCTTTCTTATAGTAATCGAGATTGCGCCGCTTTTTATTGCCCCCGGAAAGCTTTTTGGCATTCTCCGTACTGATAAGCTCATCGATATCCTTTTCTTGCATCACAACGTCGGTAATGTCGATATCGGAGCCGGCTACGGTGGCTTTGTACTCGCTAAGGGAGATGGTATCGTCGCCGATCAGAGAAATTTTAAGCCGGTAACGAAGCATTAATTTCCACTTAAGGCTTGGGAATCCCTTCTCAAGATGCGACTTAAGGTAGGGATTGATGTAAATATCCACGGCACGATAGTCGGTAGTGGTCCGGAATTTACTTAGCCATGCATCCAGGTCGGCAATGATGGTGTTTTGGGTTACTACGCTGCCCGAGCCCCCGCAAGAAGGACATGCTTTGGATACAGAATTAACCACGCTTGGACGTATCCGCTGGCGGGTAATTTGTACCAGCCCAAAGTTGCTCATGCCAATGACATTCGTCTTGGCCGGATCTTTCTTAAACTCTTTTTTCAGTTCATCGTAGATTTTTTTGCGGTTCTTACCTTTGCGTAAGTCAATGAAATCCACCACAATGATACCGCCAATATCGCGCAGACGGAGCTGTTTAGCTACTTCGCGGGCGGCTTCCAGGTTGGTCTTAAGCGAGTTGTCTTCCTGTTTCTCTTTGGCTGCATATGGCCCGGAGTTGACGTCTACGACATACATGGCCTCGGTCTGTTCAAGGATCAGGTAGCCACCGGAAGGCATGCGCACGCGCGGGGTGAAGATCGAATCTACATCTTTGGCAACCTTCATAAAGTCAAAGATGTGCTCGCGTCCCTTATATAGCTCTACATTGGGAATCATCTGGGGCGCTACCTGGCTGACATAAGATTTGATCTCTTTATGCATTTCAGGATCATCCACCAGTACGCGATCGTACTGCTTGGCAAAGAGGTCGCGAACCAGGCTTTCCGTCATATCCAGGTCTTTATAGAGCAGGGAAGGGGGAGAGGCCGTTTCAAGTTTTTCCAGGATACGCTCCCATTTTTTAAGCACATTGCGCATATCATCTTCAATGGCCTTCTTATCTTTACCCTTAGCCACTGTTCGGATGATCACGCCGAAGCCTTCGGGAACCATAGATCCTACTACACTTTTAAGGCGGCGGCGCTCTTTATAATTATTAATTTTTCGGGATACGGCTATATAATCGCCCATAGGGATAAGTACCAGAAAACGACCGGCTACCGTAATATCGGTAGAAACGCGCGGGCCTTTAGAGCCAATGGGTTCTTTGACAATCTGTACGAGCAGCTCCTGGCCGGGGCGCAAAATTTTGCCCGCCCATTTCTGCTTTTCGTAATTTGATATCTTATCGAAGTTGGTCTTTTTCAGCTCACCGCGGACTTTTTGGTGGATTGCCTTCGGCCCGTTCAACATCCGAACATATTCTTTCAGATGGTCTCCGGCATCAGAGAAGTGTAGGAAAGCATCTTTAGGGGTACCCATGTCTATGAAAGCCGCACGAATGCCGCTCATCACTTTGTGTACCTTCGCCAGATAAATATTGCCAACCGTACGTTGGTTTTCTTCAGATTCTATAAAAAGCTGAGCCAGTTCGCCATTTTCCAGCAACGCAATCCGGGTCTGTTTGCCCGAACCGTGAATAATAATTTGATTTTTCATTGAAAAGTTCGTCTTTCACGCCGTTGCTGTCCGCCGGGCGTAGTGCCCTGGTTAAATATCTATTCGTCATTATTCTTGATAAAGCAGTTTCAACATTCAAATGCCTTAGCGGAGATACAGCAACTGCTGTATTAAAATTCCTGTTAGGAGAAAAATTTGGTAGTGTGTATCGTTGATTTTCAGATAGGGAAATATCCTGCAGTTTATCATCGGCGCTGTCTAATGGAAAAAGTAATGTCATCAGATAGCATGATGAAGCAAACAAATACTCCAAAAAAGCGATAAAAAATAGTTGTAAATTAGATAATTGCTGCAAAGGTAGAACCTAAATTATATAAAATCTGAAACCAATTACATATTACATAAATATACTGTTTTACGGTCACTAATGTAAGCGGTAATATTTTTGAAATGATAAATGATCGTATTGCTTGATCAAATAAGAACACTTTTGTAAAGTGGAGATTTATCATTCTTTCTGATCTGTGCGACGGAGGCAGGAGCCGGAATTCGTTTTAAGCCTACGGTTTCGCTGAAATTTCGCCGGTTTGGCTGTCGGGTTTGGGTTTATTGCAGTGAGGCGGGGAAAAAGGCGTTTATTTAATGCATATTGGCCCCTAAACCCCCTAAAGGGGACTTCTCTCTTTCTTTCCTTTATTTATTTTCGTTTTGATGGCATGTAAGAAAATGCTATATCGTGCTATTGGCAATTTAAAGTCAACCCGGTTACCGGTAGAAATATTGTAAAACCCCCATTAATTAAGCTTAAAGGCATTTTTGCCGGCAGGTCATTTCCTGACCCTTCACGAATAGGCCATATAACCCGGCTGCCGAAAATTTGAGGTATGATTGTCGGCCATCACCCTGCAGATTAGGCCGGTCTGAGCGAAAAAGCTTTGCGTCGGAATACCGGGCAGACACACCGCGTCTAATAGTTAAAAGACTTTAGGATTACTAAACTATCCAAAGTTTAGTAATCCTTTTAAAAGAAAGGTTACTCTTCCTGATCAACTCGCTTAATATTAGCTCCGGCGGCCGTTAGCTTTTGCTCCAGGTCTTCGTAGCCGCGGTCGAGGTGATAGATGCGCAGTACATCCGTCTGGCCTTTGGCGGCCATCCCGGCCAGCACCAGGCTTACGCTGGCGCGCAGGTCTGTGCTCATGACAGAAGCACCCTTCAGCGGTGTTTTACCTTTGATGTGAACGGTATTTTCCTTCACACTTAGATTGGCGCCCAAGCGCGTAACTTCGGGTACGTAGCTGAATCGATCGTAGTAAATAGTGTCGGTGACCGAGGATGTCCCATCGGCCTGCGTCATCATGGTGGCCCACTGGGCCTGCAGGTCTGTGGGAAAGCCCGGATAGATATCCGTTTGGATATCCGTGGGATTGAGCTCGTTCGGTGCTTTTATATGGATAGTATCTTCTTCGATGGATATTTCAGCTCCGGTCTTTTTAAATGATTCGGGAAACTGC
>DATGUX010000464.1:0-2303 GCA_035300985.1 Fodinibius sp. | reverse complement strand
AAAAACCTAATACCGAAGAAAGGGATAATAACCGCACGAGAACCCTAAACTATAAGCGTACGCTAAGTTTCCTTTCTGCGGAGGAGGATACTATTTCCACTATTAGTGTCGCCATTGCTGATAATGACCAAGAACGCAGCCAGGGCCTGATGGACGTGCGCAATCTGCCGGCCGACAAAGGCATGTTGTTTATTTTCGAGGAGAATAAACCGCGGGGTTTTTGGATGGCCAACACCCCGCTTCCTCTGGATATTATCTTTGTCAACGCCGACAAGGAGATCGTTCGTATCCATCACAATGCCCAACCTTTTTCGGAGAAAAGCCTGACCACCGATAAACCCGCGCAGTACGTCATTGAAACTAACGCCGGCTATACCGTCTCTCATGACGTTCAGGAAGGCCAGAAGGTTGCTTTTTAGAAATGAGATCCAATTCCACAGGATCAGCCAAGCGGAATTAGCAGCCTGGTACTGCCTGAGCGTAGTCGTAGCCGACACTACTGTAAGTTGTAGGCCACCATGGAGGTGGACTACAACCGGAGCTCTTTTAAAAGGTTGGATAGACCACGAATGCCTTAATCCCGATATAATTCACCGCGGCCGTGCCCCAAGGGTTATTTATTTACACGCGTTTGACCGTCTGCAGCCAGGCTTCGGCCATCAGTTGTGAGCCTGCCAGCGTTGGATGCACTCCGTCAGCCGTCCAGTATGTTGGTTTTACCTCTTTTGAGGCTTCATCAAATACGGACTGATACGGAATAAAGCCAGCTTCAAAATCCCGCGCAATCTTTTTCGCCGCCTTTTGATAGGCCCCGAAACCAGGAAACCATTCTTTGCCAATCGCCGAGCCCTCCCGCACAACAAAAGGCTCGCCGATAACCAGCCTTACCTGCGGCAATTGCTTTTTAGTTTGTTTCAGCAGTGATCTAAAATCTTGCTCATAAGTTTCCACGGTGCCCTGATAGTCGCCTGTAAGGGTGTGCCAAAAATCATTAACGCCTATGAGGATACTCAGCAGGTCCGGCTCCAAAGCTAAGGTATCTTCCTGCCAGCGGTCGGCCAATTGGAATACCTTATTTCCACTAATGCCGCGATTATAGCAGTCGGGATGCCGTTGTGCCAAACGCCGACGAAGCCGCGCAGTTGCTAAGAAGGCGTAACCCTTTCCCAATCCACCGTTCGCCGAACGAATCTTTTGGTTACGGCCGGCATCGGTTATGGAATCGCCCTGAAAAAGAATAGTTCCTCCTCCCGGGATGACGGAAAAATCATCTTCCTGTAGTTCCTGATTTAGGGCTGGGGCAAAGAATGTACCTCCAAAAGCACCTATGGTAGCAGATGATATGGCTTGCAAAAAAGATCGTCGGGTATAATCCATCAGTATTATGGCTTAATTACTTATTTGTTCTGGCGTATATTTATTCAAAAACTCTTTGACCTTGAGCACATTCTGCTTTGACCCTATAAAGATAGGTGTACGCTGGTGGATAGCTTCCGGCTGAATCTCCATAATGCGTCCCTTGCAGTCGATAGCCATGCCGCCGGCCTGTTCAATTACAAAGCTGAGCGGATTGCATTCGTACATAAGCCGCAGCTTGCCGTTTGGATACTGGCTGCTGTTAGGATAGATAAAAATTCCGCCATTAATGAGTGTACGGTGCACGTCGGCCACCATAGAACCGATATACCGCGCCTTATAGGGGCGGTGGGTTTCCGGATCTTCTACCTGGCAATATTTAACGTACTGCTTCAGTCCCTCATCCCATGAATGGTAGCTGCCCTCATTGACGCTGTAGATGGTGCCATGGTCAGGGATACTGATCTTGCTGTCCGACAGCACAAACTCCCCGATACTGGGGTCCAGGGTAAACAGCGAGACTCCGGCGCCGGTTGTATACGCCATCATCGTGCTGGAACCGTACAACACATAACCGGCGGCTACCTGCTCGGTACCCGGCTGCAGGCCGTCTTGTTCGGTAAGCGGCCCTTTGCTGCCATTTTTACGAATATATATGGAAAAGATACTTCCAATTGATACGTTGACATCAATATTTGAAGAACCGTCCAGCGGATCCATATAGACAATATATTTGCCGCCGTCACTATCCAGCTCAACAATGCCGTCATTTTCCTCGGATACCACCATACAGGTGATCTCCGAACGGTTTAAGGCTGAGATAAGCTGGCTGTCGGCAAACAGGTCCAACTTTTTTACGGATTCGCCGTGAACATTCGTGGACCCGTCCTCTCCCAGGATGTTGGTAATTCCGGCTTTATTGACCTCCCGCGAGATAATTTTTGCCG
>DATGUX010000463.1:0-2667 GCA_035300985.1 Fodinibius sp. | reverse complement strand
TGTGAGTGGTCAAAACTTAGCTACATTATTTAAAAATGCGCCTAATTTTGATCCTGAAACAGCACTTAGTGCAACCAATGCACAGGGTGTTGAAGCTGGTCAAATACCGCCAGTACGGAGTTATAGCTTTACCGTGCAGCTGGACCTATAATTTTTGAATGTTACAACATTTTATTAAACGAAGATAATATTATGAATTACTTTAAAACACATAATAAAAAGCTGGGGGTTGTCATCTTACTATTGCTGATGGCAACTACTTATGCGTGCTCGGATCTTACATCCAACTATAACGAGAATCCGAACGCTACGGGTAATGCCCCAACACCATATCTGTTGACAAATGCTCAGAAGTCACTTTCTGACCAGTACTGGGGCGAATTCCCGTTGGGTTATTTTGGAAACTTATACAGCCAATATTGGTCTCAAAATCAATATACTGCGGAAAGTCGGTATGCTTATCGGCCCAGTGTCGTGAACAGTATCTGGGAGGATTACTATCTAACCTTAAATACGCTGCAGCAGATTATCCGGCAGAATAGAGATAAGCCGAGTGAGCAGGCACAGTATGGGAAGCCTGCGAATCAAATAGCTGTTGCCAAAATTTTGAAAGCCTTTGCTTATCAAAATATGACAGAGATTTGGGGCTCTATACCATTTGGAAAAGATGCGCTTAAGGGGGCTGCGAATACCACTCCGAAATATACCCCTCAAAAGGATGTGTATGCGGGTCTTATCAAAATGTTAACCGAAGCAAGTGACTCTATTGATACAAGTGTGGAGACCATGGCCTCCGGTGACATTATTTATGGTGGTGATATGGCCAAGTGGAAAAAGTTAGCCAACTCCCTGAAAATGCGTGTGGGAATTAGGATAGCTGATGCCAACCCACAATTGGCTGAGCAGGCTGTAAAGGAAGCGCATAGTGCAGGTGTCATCACCAGTAATGACGATAATGCTCTCTTCGAATACAAAGCTCAACCTAATAACAATCCGATTAATGATGCCTACATTGGCAGAGATGACTTTGCGGTAAGTAATACGCTGGTTGGTTTCATGAAGGCTAATGATGATCCGCGCTTATCTGCTTATGCTGAAAAAACATTTACCGATAAAGCCGGAGAACTATTAGAGGATGGCAGACCAAGTGGTGTTGATGAATATATTGGTTTTCCCTATGGTATGGAACAAGGACCAGCTACTGCGAGAAAAGGCACACATGAGTGGTCGCGACCCAGCCTGCGCGTTCGAGAAGCAACAGCCCCGGCTATCTACATGACGGCCGCCGAAATGTTATTTGACCAAGCTGAGGCCGCCCAAAGAGGATGGATTTCCGCAACTCCGTCTGCAAAGTATGAGGCTGCAATAGATGCATCCATGGAGTATTGGGATATTAGTTCTGGTATTAGTGCTTACAAAGCTAACGTTAGCTACAATCCCGGCAACTTCAAGGAGCAAATTGCTCATCAAAAGTGGGTTGCGCTTTATATGCAGGGCATTCAAGGATGGTCTGTTTTACGCAGAACTGATATAGACTTCTTAAATCCTCCTGTAGATGGAAAAACTTCGGTAACTTTCGACGCCGACGTTGCGCTTCGATATCCTTATCCAACAGATGAAGATCAATTAAATGAGGAAAATAAGGATGCAGCTGTTAGCAATCAGTTTGGCGGTACGGACGATCAGGGACAAAAGCTCTGGTTCCAGAAAGAGTCTGGTCAATAAGCCGGCATAAATTTTTAAACCAAGAACATAATCATTATGCGTACTAAATTACTATCATTACTTACAGTTTGCCTGATTGTTATAGGCCTTTCGGCCTGTGATGTGTCAGGAGAACAGAACTATGACTTTGAAGTAGGAGAAACACTGTCCATAGAAGGACCTGCCGAAGTTGTTATTCCAGAGGGTGGGACTTCGGTTACGGAGTCTTACTACTCAAAGGCATTCACCATCAATAAAGATTATAAATGGACCGTCGAAGGTACTGGTGTCCAAGATTCAGTATACCGGAAGGGTGAATTTATTGATATCACATTCAATAAGCCTGGGACGACTACCATTAAGGTAGATGACGGTGAATATAAAGGAACCTTAAAAGTTGAAGCTATTAAAGAATAATAAATGCTGGATGCAATTAAATAAAGTTCTATAGTTAGCATTCTAATTTATGGACCTATGAGCCCCGTCTTTTCAGGCGGGGCTTTTTTATTTTGTGGACCGGCATGTTGTTCAAACTAAGTATAGTTGTACATTTCGGTGTTTGCGATCCAAATGCCTATAAAATTCAAGAAGTTATCCGAGTTATTGTGATCCAGCTTCAAAGACCTGACAGGTTTTTGAAACCTGTCAGGTCTTATGGTCTTGATTTTTCTTGGTCCGGGGAATGTTAATATTGAAGGAAACCCAGGCTAATCTCCCTTAAAAAAGGGAGTGCCCCGGCCATTCGGGGCGAGAGGGTTGTGCGGTCTAACCGATAGAGATTATATCATGCGATAAGCCCAGAAGCGACCAGTCTGCTAACCATGCCAGTGCAGGCCCTCCTACACATAAAGTTTCGTAGGGCTGCCTTTTTTAAGGCTTCAAACTATTCTTCGTTTCCAACCCGGCTACGATTGAATATCATCGGAGAAGAGAAAGGTTTTCGTTAGTAAAGCTCAATAGCCC
>DATGUX010000462.1:0-3330 GCA_035300985.1 Fodinibius sp. | reverse complement strand
CATTGGCGATGTAGATATCCTTATCGGCGCCCAAAAGGCTGATATTTCCGATCTTTTTGATGCTTTTGTCGACCATGAGCTGGTTGTAGAGGTCTTGGGACGCGGCGACACGAAAAGCTCCATTCGAACTCAGGAAGGCCGGCAGGTGGACCTGCGCATCGTTAAACCGGAACAATTCCCGGCAGCTCTGATGTACTTCACCGGCAGCAAGGAACACAATGTCGTGCTACGTCAGCGGGCGCGCGAGCGTGGCCTTTCGCTCAATGAATATGGTTTATTCGAGCTGGATAGCAAGGGCGACACCGACTTTGATCAGCCTCTTGATTACACTTCAGAAACCGATATTTACAAAAATCTTGATCTTAATTTTGTGCCTCCCGAGCTGCGTGAAGATCGCGGTGAGATCGATTTTTATGAAAAGTATGAAACGATGGAACTTGTGGAAGAGAAAGACATCCGCGGGGTTATCCATGCCCACAGCACATGGAGCGACGGCAAATATTCGATCAAAGAAATGGCTGAGGCCTGCATAGAGCATGGATATGAGTATCTCGGGCTGACGGATCATTCCCAGACAGCGGCCTACGCCGGCGGACTTAAACCGGATGAGGTAAAACGCCAGTGGGAAGAGATCGACAAGCTCAACGCGGAGCTCGCCGATCAAGATTTTCGCATTTTCAAAGGCATCGAATCCGATATCCTGAGCGATGGCAGTCTGGACTATGACGACGAACTGCTTGAAGGCTTCGACTTTGTCATTGCCAGCGTGCATAACGGACTGAGCATGAGCCGTGAAAAAATGATGACCCGTTTCCGCAATGCGATCAAGCATCCCGCCACCCGCATTGTCGGTCATCCGACCGGACGGCTGCTTTTAAAACGCGACGGTGCCGATCTGGATATGAACGAACTTATTGAACTGGCCGCCAAACATAATACCGCAATTGAGGTCAATGCCAGTCCCTGGCGGCTCGATATCGACTGGCGGCACGGCAACAAAGCCAAAGAAGTGGGTCTGCTCTCCTCTATCAACCCGGATGCTCACAGCATCGAAGGTATTGATGACATTGCCTACGGCGTAAAGATTGCCCGTAAAGGGAAGTTTGAACCGGCACGTATCCTTAACACCAAAAATGCCAATGACATAGCTCAATGGTTTAAAGTATCATAGCACAAAGTTGAGGGTCTAATAACTTGGTAACAGTAGTTACGCAAAAATACCACTCATCCCCTCTTGAGAGGGGTTAAGGGTGTGATATCAATACATAAAAGCATTTTTGCGTAACTTGAGTTAGTAACTGAAAAATGATAGGTAGTGATGAGCAATACAGAAAAATTTAGCGCGACAGAACTGACATTACTCAAGCAGTGTATCGATCTGGCTGAAGATGCTCTGGAAGCCGGTGACCAGCCCTTTGGGTCCATTCTGGTCAATGAAAAAAATGAGGTAATAGCTAAAGCTCGAAACAGCGTTAACGAAAGTAACCAAACTGCTCATCCGGAAATAAAGCTGGCCCGCTGGGCAGCCAATAACCTTACCAAGGACGAACGCAAACGAACAAGAATGTTCACCTCGGGTGAACACTGTCCGATGTGTGCCGCTGCCCATGGGTGGGTCAATCTGGGTCCGATCGTTTATATCCATTCGGGCCAACAATTAGGCCAATGGCTCACTGAATTTGAAGCACCTGCTTCTCCTATCAACTTCTATCCCATCGAAGAAATTATTAATGATATCAACCTACGCGGGCCTGTACCCGAGTTGGTACCCAAAATGAAAGAGCTGCACCGTCGCTACTACAGCTCCTAACAGATTGATAAAGGCTTAATTCATTGGAAGGTTATAAATTACAGTATTGGTCCATATTTTTAGGAGGGTTAGGTAAAATAACATCTATACCTCAGTCAGATTTTTTACCTAAAATGAACTCCTTTAATCACCATCATCACTGCGGCGGCCACCGCCCATAACCACTACGCGCGGCTCCATCCGGGCTATAACATCCACCAAATCTTTTTGCAGTTCCATCACCCTGTTGATGTCCTTATAAGACTGATAGGTTTCGTCTTTAGCTACCCGGATTGTTAAAATATCTTTCTCTTTCAGAAACTTTTTATAGGCCTCTGCATCATGATCTTTTTTAGCTTGCGTGCGCGACGAAATACGTCCGGCACCATGAGCAGAGCTCCACAGACTTTCCCGTCCCGCCTTTCCTTCTACCAAGAACGAGGGCGTGCCCATTGAACCGGGAATAATACCCACAACGCCCGGTGCAGCCGGTGTTGCTCCTTTGCGATGGATAATCCATTTTTGACCATCCACTTCCCTTTCCCAGGCAAAATTATGATGATTTTCATAGGTATCGACAATTCCAATCCCTGATTCTTTGCCAAAATGTTCATGCATCAGCTCGTGGTTGGCACTGGCGTATTTACCAATCAGCTGCATAGCCTGCCAATATTCCTGACCGGCCGCACTATCTAGGCTCAGCCAGGCATAACTTTTTGAGATACCTTTGCTGATACGCTGGGTATGCTCTTCGGCTAAATTTTTATAATGAGTTGCCAGCTTATATCCCGTTCCGCGACTGCCCGAGTGGGTTACCAGCGCTACAAATTGATCGCCTTTATCCAGCGGCAGCCATGCTCTGTTTTGAACTACCGTACCGACCATCAGATCCGCAAAATGATTGCCGCTGCCCGAACTGCCTAACTGCCGATCGGCTTTCTCCCGAAGCTTCTTTGCCGGCTTAATCTCCGTCCATCGCGGGTCATCCTGGACCGGATGGCTGCGTCGGTTAAAACCAAAATTAGCACCCAGCCCGAACTGGGTAACATCGTCCAGATTAGCGGCCAGCTGCTCACGACGTTTTTCAAATGCATCAACAGAAATGTCCAGAATGCTCATTTTCATGCGGCATGCAATATCGAATCCGACGAAGGCCGGAGACACCGCATTTTTGAGGGCCACCACCCCGCCGACGGGAAGTGCATAGCCTAAATGGGCATCGGGCAGCAAAGCGCCGGCAAGGGCTACCGGCAGCCGGCAGGCTTTCTCAAGCTGATCATAAGCCTGCTGGTCAATATCGGTCCCTATTTTGCCGTAGACCCTGATAGGCTGCGGCCGGTCGGTAAAGGAAAGCTTTTTCTCTGGCATTCCATCCTCTTCCCGAAGCTGAGCTAAGGCTTTTTCAGGGGCCATGCCCTCATTATTGATAAGGTTATGGGCTTTCCGGGCAATACGGGAGAAGTCCGGATCCTCCGCACTGTAGCCGTTGTCTAAAAGAAACTGGTGCGTATTCATTGTACTGAGCTTTATCTTAAAATCAC